>JAOXRY010000267.1 GCA_025800305.1 Campylobacterales bacterium
TATGAAGATAAAAAGTCTCTTGAGGAATATAAGACTGCATATTTTCATCAATATAAAGATCTTTTTTGTGAAGCTTCTCTATCTCTTTTTTAGAAAATGGCACATTTGCCAAAGAACTGGTTGTTAAAAGTAGGGGAATTAAGGCTAGGTGTTTCATCTTTTTCATGATTAAATCCTTTTAATACTAGGTTTATATCGACAAATAAAAAAGTAGTTTTAATTTATTACCCAACAAAATTAACAAAGTGATATTTTTTATTTGATTTGACCTTTTAATATGCTACAATCACAACTATGAATAAGCAGACAAACATTGTATTAATAGTATTAATTGGGATTTTTTTAGTAAGTTGTTCTACAACAAAGGTTGTAGTTTTAGAAGATAAAACCATCTATCAAAAAGCTGACTGGGATGAAGTTGATGGTTGGGAAGATGACAGATTAAGAAACGTAAAACAATCTTTTACTAGAAGTTGTACCAAGTTAAAAGAGAAAGAACATTGGAAAGAGGTCTGCCACAAGTTGGTAACACTTTCTGATGAAGAAGAGATAATTAGAGAATTTTTTGAAAAGAACTTTACACCTTTTGAATTAGTAAACAAAGATGATGATAATGAAGGACTAATTACAGGATACTATCAGCCTGTTTTAAGAGGAAGTAGGACAAAAAGTGAGAAGTATTACTATCCACTTTACAAGGTTCCAAAAGACTCAGTTGTAGTTGATACAAAAAAAGGTACAAGAAAAAGAGTTGTTGGAAGAGAAAGGGAAGATTGTTACACAAGAGCTGAAATTGATGGGTATGGTGAGCCTTTAAAGGGGCAAGAACTTATATGGATTGATAGTAAAGTGGATGGATTCTTTTTGCAGATTCAAGGCTCTGGACTTGTTATGCTTGATGATAAAGAGATTGTCAGTGTTGGTTATGCTGGGAAAAACTCCCATAAATATGTCGCAATAGGAAGAGTCTTAGTAGAGATGGGTGCAATTGAGAGAGATGAAGTTTCAATGCAGTCAATTAGAAAATGGCTAAAAGAGAATCCAGAAAGAGTGGATGAAGTGTTAAATCAAAACCCTAGTTATGTGTTTTTTAGATTTATTGACACTATTGATCCAATAGGCTCTTATGGCGTCCCACTTACACCTAAAAGATCTGCAGCAGTAGATCCAAGACACGTGCCAATGGGATATCCACTTTTTATCTCTTGTGATAGTCCTATTGGAGATGATATAAATGCACTTCTTTTTGCCCAAGATAAAGGTGGAGCAGTAAAAGGAAGAGTAAGGGCGGATCTATTTTTAGGAAATGGAGAAGATGCTGTGGAACTTGCTGGTCATCTTCAAGAAAAAGGGAAAATTTGGATTTTGTTACCAAATGATAAAAAACTAGTTCAGTCTATCATTGACAATGAATTGTTTTAAGAAAAATTTAATACAATATTCTCATTAAATTATTAGGTTTTTATTATGGCTTTAAGTAAATCAATTGTAGTTGCAACAGAATATTTTGCTAAAAATGTTTTAATGACAGAACTTTCCGTAACGGATTCAAGAGTAGGTGACGGGGTTTACTGTTCATCTATTGATGTGATAGGAAGTGAAAATTACACTTTTTTCATCTATATTTGTAATAAAAGCTTAACTAAAATGTCCTCATTATTTCTATATGTAGATGAGCCAGATGAAACTACAAAAAGAGATCTTGTCTGTGAAATTGCCAATGTTATAGTTGGTCGTGCAAAAGTTGAGGCTTCTGAAAAATTTGACTATAAATTTGATATCTCAACTCCAAAGTTTATTGGTACTGATGAGAAAGTTCCAAGTCATGAGTTAGAACTTAATTTCCTTTTTGAAGGAGAGACTTTTACTGTTATAGGTAAAAAGAATTAGTGCGAAAAGAACCCAAGAAGTTTCAAAATACAATAGGGGATATTCCTGATTATACCTCTTTACTAGATATGGATATTGATTTAGTATCAGATCTAGGACAAACAAATCAAACATTAAGAGAGATTCTAAATCTAGAAAAAGGGTCTGTAATAGATCTTGAGAAACCAGCAGGAGAATCTGTTGAAATATATGTTAATGGACGTATTATTGGAAAAGGTGAGGTTATGGTTTTTGAAAAAAACCTTGCTATTAGGGTTAATGAGATCTTAGATTCAAAAGCTGTTCTTTACTTCTTTTCAAAAGAGCAGAAATAAACTTTGTTTAATAAAATTTTAGCAGTGGTTTTACTCTCTGCTTCTCTTTATTCTGCTAATGTTATCAATAGTAATGTATATACAAAAAGTAGCTCTGTAGAGGTTCACTTTTCCCTGGATGATCCTTTTGTAGGAAGTGGTGATTTTACAAAGAAAAATAAGATCACTTTTATTCATATACCATCTATCTTTATTAAAAATCCAAAAGAGATTCTTAAAGAGTCGAACCTGATTATGTTCTTAAGAGTTTTTCCAACAGACGAGGGAATGCTAATTAAGATTAAAGAGAAAGCAGGAATAGACATTGATATTTCTAAATCCAATGATCTTTATACCTTAAAAGTTGTTATTTCAAAAAAACCTTCTTCAAAATATCAACTTGGCAAATATAAAGTAGATGATAAAGAACTTGGTAGTG
>JAOXRY010000272.1 GCA_025800305.1 Campylobacterales bacterium
TCATTATTACAGTATTGTACATCTTTTCTTGTACCACCATCGCTTATGCACAACAAAAACTCAACATCAGTACTGCCAAAAGCTCTATCAAATGGATTGGAGAGTATACTTTTTATTTTGGCGGACACGAAGGTTTTATCAATTTCACTGAAGGTCATTTTATAAAAACCAAAGACAAAATCACCGGAGGTTCCTTTACTATAGACATGAATTCTATTATTTGTACCGATATAGAGAATCCGAAAGGAAAAAAAAGCCTAGAAGATCATTTAAAAGATCCTGATTTTTTTGATGTCAAAAAATATCCTATAGCTCAATTGGTGATCACCAAAGTAGTTTATACTGATACAACACATGCCAGAATTGAAGCCGATCTTACTATTAAAGGAATTACAAAATCTGTCAACTTTAGAGCGGAGTTTAACTATGCTAAAAAAGAGATGACCACTCGATTTAAAATAGACCGAAGACGCTGGGAAGTTAATTATACCAGTACCATTAGAGATGGAGCCATTTCTGATGCTATAGGTTTCGAAGTATCTATACAGCTATAATTATGAAAAAATCATTACTATTTTTCATACTGTTGCTTCAATTGCATACAGGTCTTGCACAAAAGAAAAAAGAGCTGTCAATTTTTAAGAACTCCAAAAACTGGAAAA
>JAOXRY010000274.1 GCA_025800305.1 Campylobacterales bacterium
ATTAAAAATCTCTTTTGATAGTTTTTGATTCTTTTTTACATTGGAAAAAACAATCTCAATTTTGTTATCAATTTTGTCTTTGTAAGCTAATTTTGTAATGAAGTTTTTATCTTCATATATTGAGATCTCCATATTATCAAAATAAGCTATTCTCTTATTCTTTGCTTTTAAACTACTTTTGTAAATTTTTACAAGGTTTAGTTCTGATTCTGTTTTAATTACTGTGACTTGATATAGCTCTGGTTCAATAATTGAAACTCTATTGTTTCTAGAAATTACACTTTTTTCAATAGGTGCAGTATATTGCCATCTTGCTTCATTATCTTTTGAAAGAAAAAGCTTTCCTTTATATGTGATCACTTTGTTTTGATCGTTTGTAACAGTTTGTATGAAATCAGCCTCTACAGTTTTAAAATTAATCGGTTCACCAAAAAGGTATGTGGTTAAAAGGAGTAATAATATTTTTTTCATTAATATCTCTTTCTTTTTTTATTTTTTTTCTAAAAAAGCTTCTAAACTTTTATACTCATCTTCTACTAAAAAATACTTAGGAACAAAAGAGGGGTGTTTGTTCACCCCTTCTTCTATTTTTTTTGCTGATAAAAAACGAATACTTGGAGCTATTATCTCTTTTTTCTTCTTTTTGTGAAGGTACGAAGTGATTTTCATTCCACTACCACCTTTTCCATGGCAGTTGGAACATCCTATTCCTCTAGGTTTTTTATAGAGTTGCTCTCCATATTCACTTTTTGTAATAAAACTATCTTCTCCAAATAAATTGGATAAAAGAACAAAAGCAAATAGTAAAGATTTCATAATTTCCATTTAGTTATAATTTCCCAAATTATAACATAACAAAAAGAGAAACATGACAATACTAGACGGAAGAAAACTATCCCAGAAAATTAGAGAAGATGTAAAAAAAGATGTTGAAAAACTAAAAAATGAAAAAGGTTTAGTTCCAGGTCTTGCAGTTTTATTAGTTGGTGATGATCCCGCTAGTCACACTTATGTCAATATGAAATCAAAAGCTTGTAAAGAGGTTGGTGTTTACTCAATCATCCATGAAATGCCTTCAAGTATCAGTGAAGAAGAGGTTTTATCAATTATTGAAAAGATAAATCACAATGAGTTTATTGATGGGATTTTAGTTCAACTTCCACTTCCAGATCATGTTGATACAACAAAAGTAATTGATGCTATTGATGTTAATAAAGATGTTGATGGTTTTCACCCGTATAACGTTGGACAGCTTGTAACAAACAAAGAGGGATATGTTCCTTGTACTCCACTGGGAGTTATGAATCTTTTAGCAGAATATAATATTGATGTTAAAGGAATGAATGCTGTTGTTGTTGGTGCCAGTGATATTGTTGGAAAACCGATGGCTTCACTTTTATTAAACGCAGGAGCAACAGTTGATATTTGTCATATCCATACAAGAGATCTTAAAGAGCATACACTAAAAGCAGACATTGTTCTTGTTGGTGTTGGTAAACCAGATCTAATTACAGCAGATATTGTGAAAGATGATGTAATTATCGTTGATATTGGAACAACAAAAGTTGGAGACAAGATTGTTGGTGATGTAAATTACGAAGGTGTTTCTAAAAAAGCAACTTTTATAACACCAGTTCCAGGTGGAGTTGGTCCAATGACAATCGCAACTCTTTTAGAAAACACAGTTAAGGCATGTAAGAAGAATAGAGGCTAATAGCCTAAGAGAAGCAAGGCTTCTGCTGAAGAGTTCTTTTGTGAGCTTTGCTCAAAGAAGAAATAAATGATAGTATGTAAAAAGAATAGGGGATAATTATGGAAGCGATTTTTAAAGCAATTGAGACAGCAGCAGTAAGAATTCAAGATGCAATTAGTTATGACGACACAGGGTATGCAGAAAATAAAAATGCAACAGGTGATGTTCAGCTAAAGCTAGATATTAAAAGTGACTATATCATTGAAGAGGAGTTTGCAAAACTTCCTCAAGTAAAAGCAATTGCCAGTGAAGAGAAAGATCATATTGATGAATTTAATGAAAATGGAAAATATCTGATTGGATATGACCCATTAGATGGCTCTTCATT
>JAOXRY010000283.1 GCA_025800305.1 Campylobacterales bacterium
GATTTAACCCAGCAGCAATAGAACCGCCAACTCTCACAGCTAGATCTCCAGCAACGTAAAGACCATAAGTAGTTGTTTGATAGTTTTTATCTAACGTAGGGAAACCTTTTTCGTTTGTTTCAACGCCACATTTGTTTAAGAAATCTTTTGGTGCAACACCACCTATTGCATAGACAATCTTGTCATAAGAGATCTGCCAACCATCAGTGTAGTGAACAAGAATTCTTCCACCTTTACTTTCTATCTCTCTAATGTCAATTCCAATTTTTAGATGGATTTTATTATTCTCAACATACTCTGTTAAGATTTTCATATTTTGAACATTTGCTCTTGTGAAGCTATCTCTTCTGTATGTAAGGGTAACTCTATTTGTATCAGCAAGATAATAAGCATACTCAACAGCAGAGTCACCACCACCAACAACTAAAACATCTTCATTTTTTGCACAGTGATCAAGGTTGTGACCAACGTGTTTTTTGATTGAAGGTGGAATTTTATAGGCTGGTTTATTGGGTTTACCCATATTTCCAATTGCTAAAATAACATTTGTAGCGTAGAAAAGATCACCTTTTACAGTTTTGATTTCAAATGGAACTTCCAGTGGGGCACTTTGTTTAATATATTCAATTTCAGAGTTGAACTGTGCATTGATTGTGTGTTTATCAAGAAGCTTATCAAAAAGATCTATGGTGCTTTCTTTTGTACCGTCTGTGAAAAGTACATTTCCATCTAGTTCGATTTTTTGACCTTTCCAGTCTTTATCAACTCTTTTATTGTCTTTATAGTATTGCCTAATTGTCATTGAGTGGTTGTCACCCTTTTCAAACAAGATAACTTTTTCTATACCTGATAAAATCGCTTCAACAGCTGCTGCAATTCCTGCAGGTCCACCACCAATGATAGCAATGTCATACCTATCTACTGCCTCAAACTTGTATCCATCCTCATTTGTATGATATTCACCCATGGTTTTCCTCTCTTATTTTGTAAAGTTTTCTAAAAATATTTTTTGTAGTTCTTCAAGTCTTGTTTTATATTTTTGGAAATCACCATCAATATAATTAATATACTCTTTTTGTTCCATAGCTTTGTCTTTGTTAAAAGAGAGATAGTTTCCTATAAGTTTTTCTTGAAACTTATCAATTTCCAACATATCAACTTGAACACTCTCTTTTTGATATAGATAAAGAAGTATTGCAAAGACTTGGCTTTTTGCATAGCTCTCAACTTTATAAACCGTCTCATCTTCTTTTAACTTCATTAATGTGAACTGTCCATTAGCCTCACTAAAATAGAGATACTCACCATCTACTTTCACAGCAAATACCATATCTGAGAAGATACTAGCTTTTAAGTTTGTAAGAAGTATCCCCCACTTGTAAAGTACAAGCATAAGTGTTGAAAGTTCAATTAGCATATCGAAAAATTTTTGTAAATTTTCGCTATCAGCTTTCCCTGTAAAGATGTAGGAGTTTAATTTCATAATAAACTCTTTTTTCTCCCAACCCAATACAGGTAGAACAGCATCAAAATAGGAGAAACCTAGAAGTTCATTGACTTCTTCAGTAGGAACAGACTTAACAATTTCGTAATTCATAAATTTATTATAGCTTGGATAAAATTAGTCAGTTATTTAAAAAAGGTATATAAATGAAATTTACAGGTAAAAATGTATTAGTTACAGGTTCAAGTAGAGGAATCGGAGCAGAGATCGCAAAAGTTTTAGCTGGTTATGGTCTAAAAGTTTGGATCAACTATAGATCTGGTGCTGAGGCTGCTGATAAAGTAAAAGCAGAAATCAAAGCTGCTGGTGGGGAAGCAGCAGTTATCGGTTTTGATGTAAGTGATGAAGAGGCTTTTACTTCTGGTATTAAAGCAATTGTTGATGCTGATGGTGAGCTTAGTTATCTTGTAAATAATGCAGGAATTACTAATGATAAACTAGCGATGAGAATGAAAATGGATGATTTTACATCTGTTATTGATGCAAATTTAAAATCTTGTTTTATTGGTTGTAGAGAGTCAATTAAAACTATGAGCAAGAAAAAATTTGGTGCTGTTGTAAATGTTGCTTCAATTGTTGGTGAGATGGGGAATCCTGGACAAACTAATTATGCTGCAAGTAAAGGTGGAGTAATTGCAATGAGTAAGAGTTTTGCAAAAGAGGGCGCTCCTAGAAATATAAGATTTAACACAGTAACTCCAGGGTTTATTGTGACAGAGATGACTGATAAATTAAAAGATGAAGTAAAAGCTGAATATGCGAAAAATATCCCATTAGCAAGAATGGGTGATCCTAAAGAAGTTGCAGAAGCTGTAGCATTTTTATTAAGTGATAGTTCAAGTTATATCACTGGTGAGACTCTAAAAGTTAACGGTGGACTTTTAGTTTAATAATTAATAATCAAAGGAAGAGTAGGGCGAAAGTCTCTACTTTTTCTTTTTTCTCCTTCATCGAAAGTTAGCTCTAAAAGATCTTCTTTTCCACTTTTAAATTCTATTCCTTTCTCTAAATTAATAATCTCAATTACAGAAGATAGTTTTTCAACTTTTGTAGTTATTTTTGTATTAGTAATCTTTTTGAGATCTACGTTGTGTTTTAAAGGTTCTTGTTTCTCTTTAGGATAACCAATCGGTGCCATTCCAAATGGAATAGAGAAAACCATAGGTTCTTCTTTTGGATTTGTTCCAATATTAATGGATAGATCTGAAGGAAGATATGTGGGTTTGTATTCCCAATATTCAAAAGTTATTTTTCCACTAAACGATATTCCAAATGGAGAGTTGTCTTTATCTATCAGCCTGTTAAAGAAAAGTAGGTTTGGTCAGATCTGACTGGAGATCTTCTAAGTTTTCTATAAAAAGAAGTTCGATCATAAAGTTCTCAAAAAAGAATCTTCTGTTGGCAGTACCTTGCCCAGGATGAACATTTGAGCTTCCTTCATCTAGACCAAAATTTTTTAAGATTTCAGCTTCTGGGGCACTTTTTGTAACACATAGGAATATATGATCTAGAATCAATCTCTAACTCCAATAACTTTTATCTTTTTTGATACTATATACAAAACACAATTTATTAACTATTAGAGAGGAAAATAATGGAATTTCAAGATACTCTCTGCCTTGGTGTAGCAGGAAACTTTGCAAGACACCTAGAACAAGCAGGGGAATTAAAAGACTTTGAAAATGTAAAGATAGAAGAAGAGGGTGCTCCAAAGGGGATATTTCCTTTTTATCTTCCAAAATCAGAAGGTTTTTTAAATGTATATCCATTGTCAAGTAGCGAACTTATTTTAAGAGGGAATCAGACAGCTCAGGTAGAGCCAGAAGTTGGGATCTACTGTGAGGTTGTTTATGATGAAAATAAAAAAGTTATAGATCTTAAGCCTTTAAAGTTTGGTGCTGTCAATGACTGTACAATTAGAAAAGAAGGTGCAACAAAAATAAGCCAGAAAAAAAACTGGGGTGAAGCTTCTAAAGGTGCTTCAAAAACTTGGATAGATATTGATAAATTTGAAAATGAAGGGATTATGGACAAGTACCGTCTTGCTTCTTTTGTAAGAAGAGATGGAGTTCTTTATTCTTACGGAGAAGACTCTCCACTTTTAGGATATAGCTACTTTTATGGAAAGTTAAAGAGATGGTTGATAGAAAAAATCAACACTCAACAAGACCAAGATCCTTTGGAGAACATATCAAAGATCTTAGAAGCCAATGAAAATCCAAGAAAGATCCTAATTTCTATTGGAGCAACAGCTTACGCTGAATTTGGAGAGAAGAATTTTTTAGAAAGTGGTGATAAGATATATGTTGTTGTCTATAAAGAGAAAATTGAAAATATCAAAGAGTATATAGAGAAAGAGGAAGAACCAAAAAACTCTTCTTTATTAATTCAAGAAGTTAAGTAGTTGTTAAAAGAGCGACTAGTGGAGAGAGACCTCTATTGAAGAGCATGAAATTCTGTAGGACAAATTCCTAGCTTGGCTAGGAATTTGAGAATAAATAATTTATTTGAAATTTTCTGGTTGTGTAAGAAATGCACCTTTAACAATTTTTCTTAAATCTTTTAGTTTTGAATATGCTTGTTCTTGTGAGTTGAAAGGTCCAGCAACAACTTTATTTAAACCACTTTTTTGATAGATATTCACTTTACTACAGCTAGACTTTACTAAACTTACTCTATTTACAGCTTTTTCTTCAAATTTAAATGCACCAAGTTGAATCCAAAAATACTCTTCATCCATCATCGGTTTTGCTGCCATTTTCTTAGGTGCTGGTTTGTGAGATGGTTTTACCATCTTTTTTTCTTCCATTTTATCTTCAGCCATTTTTGGCTCTTTTTCCATCATCGGCTCTTCTTCCATTGTCGTTGGTTGATAATAGCTTGTTGGAGTTGGCTCTATCTGCTTTGGTCTCTCTTTTTTCATTTTAATAAAGTTATCTGCCAATAGTGCAGAAAGAGATGCACTTAGTAAAAGTAATACAGTTTTTTTCATGTTTCGTCTTTTTATATTAAATTCTAACCATTACAAAAGCAAATTATATACCAACCAAATGGTATAATAGAGGATAATATAGCAAAGGATTTATAGGGTGAACAGCAAAATAAAAGTTGGTATAGCACAACTAAAGATCTCAAATGATAAAACAGAAGTTGAAAATAAACTAATAAACAAAGTAAAAGAACTGGCAAAAGAGGGAGCAGAACTAATCGTCCTTCAAGAACTACATAACACACCATATTTTTGTCAGACAGAAGATGTAAATAAATTTGACTTAGCAGAAACAATTCCAGGAAGATCTACCCAGATCTACGGAGATCTAGCAAAAGATCTTGAAGTTGTAATAGTCCTCTCCTTATTTGAAAAAAGAGCAAAAGGTCTTTATCACAATACAGCCGTAGTAATAGAAAAAGATGGAACCATAGCAGGAAAATACAGAAAAATGCACATCCCAGATGATCCAGGTTTTTATGAAAAGTTCTACTTTACCGAAGGAGATCTAGGGTTTAATCCAATCAAAACAAGCGTAGGAACTTTAGGCGTTCTAATCTGTTGGGATCAATGGTACCCAGAAGCAGCTAGGATAATGGCACTAAAAGGCGCAGATCTTCTCATCTACCCAACAGCAATCGGATGGGATCTAAACGATACAAAAGAAGAACTCATAAGACAACTAGACTCATGGATAACAATTCAAAAATCCCACTCTGTAGCCAACGGAATCCCTGTTGTTTCTGTAAACCGTGTTGGTTTTGAAAAAGCTGATAATAGTGAGGAAGGTATCTCTTTTTGGGGAAATAGCTTTATAACAGGAAGCCAAGGGGAGCTTTTGCAACACTTTGGAGAGAGTGAAGAAAAGGGTGTTGTAGAAGTAGATCTTGAGAAAACGGAACATACAAGAAGAATATGGCCATTTTTTAGGGATAGAAGATTTGAGGATTATTCTGAGATATTAAACAGGTATTTAGACTAATTTCATGAATGATTTAAATAATTTATCAGGAGGAGATTTTTTAGCAGGTTTAGGATTATTTCAAGCTTTTAAGTGGTATGAACTTTTATTGATTACTATTGTTGTAGTTTCAGTTTTTCATTTTTTTTCAGATTCATTTACTATAGATGAAGACGATAAAAGTTAATCTTACCTTTATCCTTACTTTTTTTAGAAAAAAATAACAAAAAATCATGGGGTTAATCGCTTCTGACCTTTTGGTTACACCGTTCTGAAAGAAAAAAATACTTACCCCTCCCTACGGTCAAACAGAAGTAGTTCTCTTTTTTTTACTCCACAACTTCACTCTAAGGAAGCTCATGGACCCACACCTTAATTACTTTTTAATGGACTCTTATTAAAGATAAAAGCAACCTAGAATGCGAAGAATAAAGATCTGTTGTCTGAGGATTCTTTCTCATTACAAGAGCCTAGACTTTCTTTTGTCCATCAGGATCTTTATAAAAAGATGTAATTCCATAGGACAAAATGGTAACATCTGGACGGGGTTTTCTATGTAGTGAGGAACGTAACTCTGTAATCACAAGCCGTATTCCAATTAATCCCAAACCTATTCAAAAAATAACACTCTCAACAATCCCCAAAACATCTTCTAAGATCTCATCATTAACTCTCTCAACAAACTTTACTTTTCTAGTTCTATAATCAATAGACTTAATCTGCTCTGTCATAATAAAACCTGTTAAGTTTTTACTATCTAGTTTGATATGAAAAGGGAAGTTTCTATCTGTATTAGTTATTGGACAAGCAATGGCAAAGCCAACATGTTTGTTAAATGTTTCATTACTGACTATAAGGGCAGGTCTTCGTCCCTGTTGTTCGTGTTCTGCTTGTGGGTCAAAAGTCAGGATAACAAGATCTCCTTTTTGAGGGATATATTCTTCTACCACTCTTCTAAGCCCATTTTACTATCAATTTCTTCAGTAGGTTTATAATTTTTTGGGATCTGTTTTACAAGATCATCAAGGTTGTATTTTTTCTTTTTTATAGGCTTGATAATTGCCATTTCATCTTTGATTTGTATATCTACTTTGTCACCAATTGCAATGTGTAGATCTTCCATTAGATCTTTAGGAAGTCTAACTCCTTGTGAGTTTCCCCATTTTGATATTGTTGCAGTCATTGGATAACTCCTTAAATGTATATCCGAAGTATATCACAAGATGTTAGGTAAATCAATAACCATTCCCTTTAAAAAGCTTAAGATGCTTTTTTTGATTGTGTCGATTCTCAGAAACAAGTATTAAATGGAATAGAGTTTTTCAAAAATTTAAATAATGTTAAAATCCTCTCATGAATCACACTCGAGGCTTTAGAAAAAAGTATTTCACCTTAGCTGCAATAACAGCTTATTCAACACTAAATAAGCTAACCACTATAGAAAATACTTACAAAGAAGCTAAAGATTCATTAGAATACGTTCACCCAAATAAAGCCCCTCCTGTAAAATAAATCAAACTAATATGTTAATTACTAAAACACTATGAACAGAGGATATTTCTGTTCAAAATTTACTATAAGGAAAAATAAGAAATGAAAAAATTAAATAAATTAGCTCTAGTAGCATTAGTCTCAGCTTCAAGTGCATTCGCTCACTTTCAAATGATTTATACTCCAGAAAGTGCTTTAACAAAAGGAAAAACTATACAGTTTAAACATATTTTTACCCACCCTTTTGCAGATGAGCATACAATGGATATGGCAGGAGTAGAAAGTTTCTATGTAGTTAACAAAGGAAAAAAGAAAGATTTAAAAGGAACCTTAAAAAAGATTACTTTTAAAGGTAACCACAATAGTGGTAAAGGATATCAGTCTAAGTACAAAGCAAAAAGAGTAGGGGATCATTTATTTGTAATGACTCCAAAGCCATATTTTGAAAAAAATGAGAATGCATATATTCAGCAAATTACTAAAATGATTGTAAATGTTGCAGGAGCACCGACTGACTGGGATACAGAACTTGGACTAAAAGCTGAGATTGTTCCTTTGACAAAGCCTTATGGAATTTGGGAACATGGAAGTTTCACAGGGATTGTTAAAAGTAAAGGAAAAGTGGTACCTTATGCTGAAATCGAGGTTGAATATCTAAACAGAGATGTAGATATGAAGAGAAATAAAATGGGAAAAGATCTTGTTGAAGCTCCGCAAGATGCTTTTGTAACAATGACCATCAAGGCAAATAAAGATGGTGAATTTACTTTTGCTATACCAAAAGCTGGATGGTGGGGATTTTGTGCTTTAGGTGTTGGCTCTGATAGCTCTTATAAAGGTAAAGAATTAAGTCAAGATGCTGTTATCTGGGTTCAAGCAAAGCCTATGAAATAAGAGATGGTTTAGGAATATAAATGCACATTAGTGAAGGTGTTTTATCAACTGAAGTAATAGGTGTTTCTAGTTTGATACTGGCACCTTTAATTGTCAATAGTATCAGAAAATTAGACTATGAAGATATATCAAAAGTTGCTCTTGTTAGTGCATTGTTTTTTGTTGTATCTACAATTCATCTTCCTATTGGAGTGACAAGTGTTCACTTTATGATACTAGGGATGATAGGAGTTATTCTTGGATGGCATAGTTTTATGGCTCTTTTCATGGCATTGTTGCTTCAAGCTTTGTTGATTGGTTTTGGAGGGATTACATCTTTAGCTGTTAATACTCTTAATACAGGTATTGGAGCGATGGTTGGCTATTATCTTTATCTTTTTTTTAAAGATAAAATGGACAAAACAATTGTTTCTTTTTTAGTGGGTTTTGTTCCTATATTAGTTGCTTCTGTTGGGATTGCTATTGGACTTTTCTTTAGTAATGATGAGTTTTTGACAGTGGCAAAAGTGGCAGTTCTAGCCCATTTTCCTTTAGCTATTATTGAAGGTATTATGATGGTGTTTTTATTTAGAACTTTGAAAAAATATCAAATAAAAGGAATTTAATGAAAAGTTTAATTTTAATTTTTCTCCCTCTTTTTCTTTTTGGTCATTCATTAAGTACAACTGCATCATATGAAGATGGAGAACTTTTTGTCGAATCTTATTTTGGAGATGGAAACCCTTGTAAAGGGTGTGGTTTTACTGTTTCAAAAAACAATAAAACACTCTATGAGGATAATCTTGATCATACAGGAGTATTTGAAAAAAATGTTGAGTTAAAGCCTCCATTTGATGTTCATGTTGATGGAGGGATGGGACATTGGGCTGATGTAAAGATTAATGGAACTGAGATTGAATCAGATGAAATTGATACATCAAAGGAGGCGACTTCTGAAAGTAGTGTAGGTCTTAGTGAAACACAAATTAGAAAAATTATCAGAAGTGAGCTGAATAAACAAAATGCCAAGATTGAGATGATGGTTGATAAAAATAAATCCAAACTGGAAGAGATGCTTGTTGGTCTTGGATATATTTTAGGAATATTTGCTTTATGGCAATTTTTTATTCGGAAAAAAGAGAACAATTAGATTATTCTGTAGGGATAATCTCTTTGGTTCTCTATAGTTTTTTTGTTGCAAATGTAAAGGATATAGATATTCTTTTACTTGTCCCTATCTTAATTCAGTTGATAGTTGTTAAGCCAGATCTAAAACAGCTATTAGGAAGAATTCTAAAGGTGAATTTTTTTATAGGAGTCACCTTTTTGATTCTTTTTTTAGAAGGAAAAGAGAATTTAGCTTGGTTGGTTCTTTTTAGAGCCAATCTCATTCTTTGGTTTACCCTTAGCTTTAATTTTGATGGGGTTAAGATATATAAAGGTGTTGTCAATATGAAAATATCTGATAAGTTTGCCTTAATGCTTTTTTTTACAGTGAAGTATATTGAGGTGCTTTTTTCAAATGCAAAGAGGCTTAAAGAAGTTTCTATCCTCCGTGGATTTAAAGGAAGAATGTCTATTCAAACATTAAAAACTTATGGAGATATCTTTGCTTTTTTAATCTTTACAACAGTGAAAAAGATAGATTTGGTTCATGATGTAATTCATCTAAGAACAAAAGATAATAAGCTTATGTCTAAAAGGAAAGTAGAGTTTGGAGTTTGGGAGTTTTTATTAATCGGAAGTATTGTAGGAGTGATGGTTGTCTATTATTTTAAATAGTTTAAATACAGATGTGTTTTCAAATCTGAATTTAGAGTTGAAAAGGCAAGAGAAGATAGGGATTATTGGAGATAATGGGATTGGAAAGACAACACTCCTTCGTGCAATTACAGGGCTTAAAAAAAGTAGTGGTGAGATTAGAATTTTTGGTAATTCTCTAAAGAATAGAGATGATTTTAAAAACATCTATTCTAGA
>JAOXRY010000287.1 GCA_025800305.1 Campylobacterales bacterium
TCTGTTGAACAGAATCTACTAGAAGCAAATGGTAAATCCATAGAAACAATTGTAGTTTCAACACCATCAAGACTTGTTGCTTTTGTATTAAATTCTCTTGTCTCTGTTGCACAGACAGGAGTATCTAGTGATGGAACAACTACTACTAGTTGAACTTTATCTTTTGAACCACCAACTGTGAAGTCACTTAAATCCATTTGTGGAAGTGTAACTTGTGGAGCAGCATCTCCTACATTTAACTCAGTACCTGCGATATTTACTGTATTCCCTTTTAACATTGTTGTTGCCATATTTTTTCCTTTGTATAGTTATGTAACGTAAAAATTATACATTTTTTTAATTAAGGTATCTACTACTTTTTATAAATAAATTAATTTTTTTATATCCTATATAAACCTTGTATACTAAAGGATAGAGTCCTACTTTAATAAAAATACCAACAAAAAAATGTTGGGTAGTTATTTAAAAAAAAATTTTACTGCCGATATTACCTAATGACAACCGAATGTTAAACTTCAAAATATAAAGTAAGGAACGAAAAATGGGTTTCACTATTAACACAAATGTTCAGTCTTTGAACGCTAGGGTAAATTCAAATGCAGTTCAGAAAGATCTAAGCGAATCATTAGAAAAGCTTTCATCTGGACTTAGAATTAACAAAGCTGCTGATGACTCATCAGGTATGGCAATTGCCGATAGTTTAAGATCTCAAGGTAACGCTTTAGGTCAAGCTATTAGAAATACTAACGATGCAATCGGTATGGTTCAAATTGCTGATAAAGCAATGGACGAGCAAATCAAGATTCTTGATACAATCAAGACAAAAGCAACACAGGCTGCTCAAGATTCACAAAGTACAAAATCAAGAGAGGCTATTCAAGCAGATATATCAAGACTAATTGAACAATTAGATAATATCGCTTCTCAAACATCTTATAATGGTATCAGTATGCTTTCAGGATCTTTTGTAAATAAAGAGTTCCAAGTTGGTGCATACTCAAACCAAACAATTAAAACAACAATCGGAGCTACAAGTTCTGATAAGATTGGATCTGTTAGAAAAGAGACAAGTGCAACAATCACTGCATCTGGTTCAACAATTCTTTCTTTCAAAAACCCTAATGGTGGTTCAAACATCGTTATGGAAAGTGTTGTTATCTCAACTAGTGCTGGTACTGGTCTTGGTGTTTTAGTTGAAACAATTAACAAAAATGCTGAGCTAACAGGTGTTAGAGCAACTGCTGTTGTTCAAACAACAGGTGCTTCTGCAATTGCAGCTGGTGACTTAACAAACCTACAAATCAATGGTGTAACAATCGGTGACGTAACAGGAATCGCAGATAACGATTCAACTGGTGCTTTAAGAAATGCAATCAATGCATATTCAGCACAAACTGGTGTTATCGCTTCTGTTGACTCTGTTGGTAGACTTAACCTAACATCTAATGATGGTAGAGGTATTCAACATACTGCGACAGCAAACGGTGACGCAATTATGAAAATTGGTGACTCTGGTGAGAACTATGGTAAGTTAACACTAACTTCTCTTGGTGCAAATGATATCTCTTTTACAGCAACTGGAAATCTTTCTGCTGCTGTTAACTCTGGTGGTTCTAGTTCAACTATGCACCTAAGACAGGTAAGAGGTGTATTTGACAAAGATCAAATTGAGGCAGCTGGTGGTTTTGCTAACCAAACTCAATATGATGAAGCTGGACAAAACTTTGGTGCTGGTGTATCAACTAGACAAGGAGCGATGATCGTTATGGATATTGCTGAGTCTGGTATTAAACACCTAGATACAGTAAGAGCTGATATCGGTTCTGTTCAACAACAGTTACAAGTTACAAAAAATAATATTTCTGTAACTCAAGTAAACGTTAAAGCTGCTGAGTCTGGTATTAGAGATGTTGACTTTGGTGAAGAATCTTCAAATTTCCAAAAGAACAACATTCTAGTTCAAGCTGGTAGTTATGCTTTAAGTCAAGCTAACTCTGCTGGTCAGAACGTTATGAGACTTCTTCAGTAGTAACTGATTAAAATTACAAATAGATGAGGCTATCAGGGTGGTAGCCTCACTAACTAACATTTCAACTATTGCCTCTTTTTTAGAGGCAATATTTTTTCGATATACTTTCCCTTTTAAATTTCATTATAAAGTTTTTCAATGTCAGAAGAAAAAATTCCATATGCTGGTTGGTGGGTAAGAGCTATTGCAATTATTATGGATACAACACTTATTATTAGCCCTATCACACTTCTAATTGGAGTAACTTATGGAATGGAAGCATTAAGAGATCCTTCCTTACACCCTGAAGCCGGACTTATTCAAGTTCTTCTATATGGTGCTATTGTTTCAATCTCTTGGGTTAGAACAGGACAAACACCTGGACAAAAAGCTTTTAAAATTATTATTGTAGATAAAACTACTCAAAAAACAATAAACTACCCTCAAGCAATTTTGAGATTTATTGGATATTTCTTGTCTATGCTCACAATTGTTGGATTTCTTCTTCCAATTTTTAGAAAAGATAAAAGAGCCCTCCACGATATTATTGCTCATACAACTGTAAGGTATGTATATACCCCTAAGGAGAAATCTAATAAGTAAGACCTTTAAAAGCCTCTCAGCTTTTTATTTCTTCTATTTTGCATCAGTAGGGGTATATATTATATTCCTACCAGAGATCTTAAAAGGCTTTGGGTATACGCCTCAACAGATAGGGATTATCTTCTCTGTAGCTCCTATTATGAGATTTCTTACTCCTTTTATTTTCTTAAAGTTCATTAAGCTTACAAAAAGAGTATTTATTATCTCCTTAGTAGGCAGTATAACTTTTGGAACAATAGCCATAATGAGTGTTCACTCATTTATTATGCTAATCATATCCTATGCTCTTCTTGGAGCTTTTTGGAGTACACTTCTTCCATTTGCAGAAAACATTGCCCTTAGAACAATAAAAGAGAAGTATGGAAAATCAAGGCTTTTTGGCTCTATTGGATTTATCCTTATAGGCTTAATTTTAGGCCATTTAACCCTTCAATATGAATTAGCGGCAATTGCATATGTTGGAACAATTGCTCTAACAGTATTTTTTGGATATCTCCTCTCTTCAGAGATCTCAGAAAATAAAATTCAACAAAAAACCAAAGAAGAAGATATTGAAAAATTTTCTTTCTTAAAAGTTTGGCAGTTTTGGGTTATGGGACTTTTAATGCAGATAAGTTTTGGAGGAATGTATAACTTTTTTACAATCTATGAGTTGGAAAATGGAATCTCTCTTTCTATGATCAGTTGGCTTTGGACCTTTGGAGTAACAGCAGAGATCTTTATGTTTATCTACCAAACCAACTTACTTAAGAAAGACCTCATCACCCTTATTAAGATCTCTGTTTTTCTAACAAGTATTAGATGGTTTTTACTTTATCTTTATCCACAGGAACTCTATGTTGTATTTCTTACACAAGGAATTCATGCTTTTTCTCTAGCACTTTTTCATACTGCTTCAATAACATATATCCTAAAAGTCTATTCTTCAAACAAAGAGTTAGGACAACAATTCTATCTTGGGATCTGTTACGGCCTTGGAGGTTTTTTAGGAAGTCTTATTGCTGGTATTGTCTATGGTGAATTTTTATTTTTATGGATGAGTCTTTTTGCTTTTATAGGTTTTATTTTTCTTTTTTTGAAGCCATCTTTTTTAGTACAAAATAGATCCCAAATATAACAATTAAAGAAAAACCTGTTTGTTCAATACTTGCTCCTGCTTCAAAATAAGAAAATAGTGTGTAAGCAAGTCCGCTAATTAAAATAATATAACACATCTAAAATCTCCTTTGTTCATGTAGAACCCTATTCCCATACCACCAAGAAAGATAGGCAGAAAAAATCACGACACCTGCTATACCTAGCCATACAGATAGAACACCTAAGCCTAAATATGAGAATAGTGATAGAACTGCAAGAGGTGCAATAAACTGTCTAAAAATACTTAGATACAAAATAAACTTTGGTTTTTTCAATCCTGTTAAAAGAGCAAGCATTACAAAGATTATCATAAATGGGTAGATTACAAAAGCTTCTACATAAAGATATCGGATTCCTTCTTCTATTACTTTTTGGTCATCAGAAAATAGTGATATCATAAATTGATTAAATCCTAAAAGAAGAATAGCACCAGTAAGTGAAACATATGTTCCATAACGGACACCAACACTAACTGTTTCTTCAACTCTTTTGTAGAGCTTTGCTCCATTATTTTGAGAGATTAGAGCTAAAACTGCTATATTTATCCCAATTATAGGCATTAAAATAATTTGCTCGATTCTCATTCCAATGCCAAAAGCAGCTACAACCTCTTTTCCAAAAGGAGCAGCAAAATAGGTGATAATATAGATTCCCAAAGCCATTAAGACCAAATTTACACTTTGAGGAAAGCCTAAGACAATGATCTCTTTGATTATACTTTTGTCAAAACTAAATCTATCAAAATATAAAAAATCTCTTTTTTTCAATCTATAAAAAAGATAAAGCAAAACGCCTATTTCTACAACAACTGTTGCCATTGCTATGCCACTAACTCCCATAGGAACTAATCCTAATCCACCATGAATAAACCAATAATCCAAAAAAATATTAGCAATAGCAGCAACTATTAGTGCATTTCTAAAGGACTTGGTATCTCCTAAAGCCTGAAGAGCAGAGTTTGTAAAAAAAGAGAAAATAAAAAAACTGATCCAACAATCACTACGTTAATATACCCTAAAGTTAGAAGTAGATACTCTCCCTCCCCTCCTAAATAACTTACCAAAGTTGGGGCAATAAAAATCCCAACTCCAGTTAATAACATAGATAGAAAAAAACCAAAAAGATACCCATTAAGAATAATCTTAGAAGCTAAATCACTTTTTTTCTCTCCTAAGGCATTTCCAACCATAGAAGTAAGGGCACTTGCCATCCCATTTCCAATGGCTATGATCATAAAAAATATAGAAGATGATAAAGTCAATGCGGAAACTGCTGTAGTAGATATTTCTCCTGCAAAATATGTATCTGTAACATTAAACATTGTATGAAAGAAATATCCAATAACTGCAGGAACCCCAATGTTTTTTATATGGGTTCCTATATCTCCTGTTGTTAAATCTTGACTCAACTGATTAGATCTATCTTTTTTTCCAAACACTAAAAAAGCTTTTACTATGCTGGAACTTTCTTTGATGTTCACGGATTACAAACTCCACTTCAAAAGGCTCTTTAACTTTTTCAAAATCCTTACTTAAGACCTCTTCCAAAGCTTCTTGAGAATCTTTTCCATTATGACCACCAATCCAGAGTTCTTTATCTGTATAACTTTCATCCCATGTAAAAGGAGAGCCAATAATAAAAATCCCATCATCATTTAATCTGTGGGAAATATCTTCTAAAAATTTTCTTGGATTGTAGACTCTATCTATTAAGTTTGCAGAAATTATCAAATCATATCCTGTAAAGTGAGGTTTTAAATTACAAGCATCCCCTTGCCAAAATTCAATTTTTTCTAAATCCAAATCATCTAATCCTAAATCTTTTAATGATATATTACAAAGCTCTTTATTCTCTCCTTGGATCTTTCTTTCATATTTGATAGAACCATTATTAATCATTCTTTGTCCTATCTGGATAAGTCTTGTTGTAAAATCTATTCCTGTTACATGGCTAAAAGTTTTACCCATTTCAAAAACTGCCCTTCCAACATTACATCCAAGGTCTAAAGCTTTCCTTCTATTCTTTCCATATTTCTTTGCTAGATCTGCGATAGCTACATTGAAGTTTTTCACTCCATAATGCTCATCACCGTAGTGAAAATCACAATATTGACTTATAATTTCATCTCTTTCATAAATATCTTCTCTCTCCTCCTGGAGCTTTTTTACCTCAACATATCTAAATCCAGCGTGTTGATAAAAGTGTCTTCTAAAAGCATAACGGCTATCTTTTATAGCTTCGTTTCCTGTGGAAATCCAAGAGCCACCTTTTATAAGGTTATGTCTATTATCAAAAGTAGGAACAGAAAAGTCATCGTAAAGAGGATGAACCTTAAAACCTTCAAACCCATCAATAGGTGTTGTTGTCCACTGCCATACATTTCCAACAACATCATAAAAATCACCTTGTCTAAACCTATCTACAGGACATGAGGAAGCAAAATGTTCTAGGTTGATATTCCCAGAAGCTTCTTCATTCCACTCTGGTTCATCTAAGATCTGACACTCTTCATGTAGTCTATACCACATAGGTTCACTTGGAAGAGTTATATTCTTATTCTCTTTTTCACTTTTCCAAGCACAAAAAGCTTCTGCTTCTAAAAAGTTGACATCAACAGGCCAGTTTTTTGCCATTGGAATAACTCTTGTCATAGTTCTATATTGAAAACTATCACCTTCTTTTACCCAAAAAGTTGGATAAGTTACTTTTGTGTGATTTTTCCAATTTAGCCCTTCTTCACTCCAGTAGCTGTCATTTTCATATCCACCTTCTTCTACAAACTCCAAAAATTCACCATTACTAACAAGGTATTTGGAAGCCTTGAAATCTTCTACAGTAGTTTTTTTCTCTCCATACTCATTATCCCAACCATATAGCCTATCATTCCAATCTTTTCCTTGAACAACCACTCCTCCTTTTACGGGTAAAAGTTCATTCAGTGGAGCTTCTCCAAACTCATTGCACTCTATCCAAAAAAGATCTTCTTTCATAAATTTAATGTCTAACTGTCTATGAAGCACCGAAGATGTTTCTATATGAATTCTCTCATGTTCAATTCCCATAAGAATAACCCATAGGGGAGACTCCCAATTAATTGGCAATGAAAACTCTACGTTTTTAATGTAGTCAACAACTACATCTTTTACTTGTTTTCTATACTCTCTTGTCTGTGCCACTGTTGGCCAACTATAGTTCTCTTTATCAAGATCATCCCAACTCATCTCATCCACACCAATAGCAAACATATTTTCAAATTTAGGATTGATTCTTTCACTAATATATTTTCCAATGATCATTTTATTAATGTAAAAACTTGCTGTATGTCCATAGTAAAAAATAATAGGATGTCTTAATTTTTCTGGTTGTTCATAATAAACAAAATCATCAACAAAACAGTCAAAAAGTCTCTCAAAAGTTTCATATGTTTTTAAAAAATAGTCTAAGATCTCAGATCTTTTTTCCTCAATATCTGTACCTGTAAGTAGTATATTTCTTGTGATTAGATTTTTTTCCATTATATTCCTTTTCAGTCATCTTTGAAAAATTATAGGAAAATAAAGTAAATATTAGAAGTCTTTTTAGTGTTAATCTATAAAGCTCTTTTGTTCAATGATAATTTTCCAGATCTCATTAGGTTCAAAATCTTCTGGTTTTATTAGTTTCACACTATTCTCTTTTAAAACATCTCTTCTAAATATATAAACAAACGCTGATACTCTATAATTTTTAATACAGTGAATGAACACTTTCTTACCATTTTGATGAAGTAATTTCAGTATCTTCAAAAATAGTTTTAGTCTATCTTGTTCTGGGCTATTCCATGTGACTGGAATATGGAAATAAACCATATTAAGATCTCCAACAATTTTACCTTCATCTTCTAGATTGTTTTTCTCTGTAGTTGCTAAATTAATCACAACTTCAAAGCCATTTTTTCCAATGATTTCAAATTGTTCTTTTGTAGGAAGACCGGCTGTTGAAAGCCAGTCATTTATTTTTATGTAGTTGTGGATTTCTTCCATTAGTCTTTAATTCTAGGAAGTGTAATCCCTGTTTGTTTTTGATACTTCCCTGCTCTATCACTATAAGCAACTTCACATGGCTCGTCACCTTGTAAGAAAAGAACTTGTGCAATTCCTTCGTTTGCGTATATCTTTGCTGGAAGTGGTGTTGTGTTTGAGATCTCAATTGTAATGTGTCCTTCAAATCCTGGTTCAAATGGAGTAACATTTACGATGATTCCACATCTTGCATAGGTACTTTTTCCAAGGCAGATTGCAAGTACGTCTTTTGGCATTTTAAAATACTCCACTGTACGTGCCAGTGCAAAAGAGTTTGGTGGAACGATACACTCATCACCAATATGCTCTACAACATTCTCTTCATAGAAGTTTTTAGGATCTACGATTGAAGCGTTAATATTTGTAAAGATCTTAAACTCATTGCTTACTCTAATATCGTATCCATAACTTGAAAGCCCGTAGCTCACTACACCTGTTGCTGTTAACTCCTCCACAAAAGGAGAGATCATCTCATCCTTTAAACATTTTTCTCTAATCCAACTATCTGCTTTTAAGCCCATCTTATATACCTTGCCTGAAAATTTGTGGTATTATAACAAAAACCTAAGAGAGGCAGTAGTTGAAAACAGAAGTTTTTTTAAATGTTATGGGTGTACTAAAAGAGGAATATCCTAAGTGGGAAGCTCCTGTTGTAACACTTATTGCTGAACTTACAAACGATCCTTATAAAGTTCTATTTTCAACAATACTGAGTCTTAGAACTAAAGATGAAGTAACAGAAGTTGCTTCCAAAAGACTTTTTGGACTAGCTCCTAATATTGATGAGCTGGTAAAACTAGACATCGAAACTTTGGAAAAAACAATCTATCCAGTGGGGTTTTATAAAAACAAAGCGAAGCAGATTGTAGAAATTGCAAAAACTATTCAAACAAAATACAATAAAAAGATCCCTGACACAATTGACGAACTTTTAAAATTCAAAGGGGTAGGAAGAAAAACTGCAAATCTTGTTGTTAGCCTTGGTCATAATAAAGAAGCGATGTGTGTGGATATTCATGTTCACCGAATCACCAATAGAATGGATTTTCTCAGAACTAAGACTCCTGACGATACTGAATTTGCCATAAGAAAAAAGGTCAAACCAACTTATTGGAGAGATATAAATGATGTACTTGTAGGCTTTGGACAGACAATCTGTCGTCCTGTATCTCCTTATTGCTCCAAGTGTCCTGTTGAAGAGTCCTGTCCTAAAAAAGGTGTAGGAAAGCGAAGATGAATAGATCTATAAAAGATTTACTTCAAGAGAAGTTTACCTATCTTTTTGTTGGAACTGCTATTGCAATCACTATCGTTGTTGGATTTAGCTTTCGTGAACTATCAAAAATAAGTGTAGAAAATGAAGCCAACTCAATAGCAGAAGCTGTAAAAGCTGGTTTAACATCCCATATGAAAGCTGGGATAATGGACAAAAAGCACTATTTCCTAAACGAAGTAGCTACCCTTTATAATGTAAAATCTTTAAAAGTTATTCCTTCATATGAAATCAGCCAACAGTACAATCAAGAAAAACAAACCCTAGATATTGAGCAAAAAAGTGTATTTCTTCAAAAAAAGAGCCTCTACAGATTTAATGCCATCACTGTTAACCCAACAGTTAGAGCTTTAGTTCCTTATATGGCAACAAGTGAAGGTTCCCTAAACTGTCTTAGCTGTCACAACTCTCAAAAAGGAGAAGTCTTAGGTGTTGTTGATATTGTACTAGATTTTGAAGGCTATAGAAACACAACTTTAATATATATGGGAACAGTGATTTTTATTCTTATTGGCTTTCTAATCTACTTGACAAAATCAACTTCCAATCTTATTGATAAGAAATTTTTATCTCCTTTAAAAAGAATCATGAAAGCTGGAGGAAATGCCTACAGAAAAAACAGAACTCTTACTAGAAGAAATTATGATATTTTAGAGCTAGATGAACTTTCTGAAGAGCTCTATGGTTTTACAAAAGAGATTTTAGTACGAAAAGAAGATCTTGAATCAACATTAAATGAGACTGCAATAATTATAGGTCGTATTGAATCTTACAGATCTGAAGAGACCAGAGAGCATACAAGAAGAGTTTCTGAATATGCCCAACTTCTTGCCAAAAAACTTGGCTTTTCTCCACAGAAGGTCAAAGATATTGGTAATGCTGCAGCACTTCATGATGTTGGGAAACTAGGTATTCCAAGGGAGATTCTTCACAAAAGAGGACCTTTAACAGATGAAGAGTTTGAAATTATTAAAAAACACAGTGAAATCGGCTACGATATGCTTGTTCATTCCTCTTCTGGATTTCTTGTCACTGCAGCAGCGATTGCATTACAACATCACGAAAAATATGATGGAACTGGCTATCCATTTGGACTTAAAGGTGAGAACATCAGTGAAGAAGCAAGAATTGTTGCAGCTATAGATGTTTTTGATGCCGTATCAAACCAACGAGCATATAAAGATGCTTGGACTTTTGAAGAGTCTGTAGATCTTATAAGAGAAGGTAGAGGAACCCATTTTGATCCTCAAGTTGTTGATGTATTTTTAGATTCAGTAGATGAGATTCGAACAATTAAAGAGAAACACTCTTAGCTTATAGTCTTATATTGAATCCTACATAAAAATTTGTAAGACTTTCTAGGTTAACACTATGATGATAAGTCACACCTTCCTCTTTTGCTTCTCCAGAGGTAACTAAGTGTTTTCCTCCAAACTCCAACTCATACTTCTTATTTATTGACTTAATATATCCAATAGAACCGCCATAAAAGACTCCACTACCTTTTGATTTTGTCAGATCTGTAGTAAAAGTTCCTTGCCCTACCTCTGTGCCGACAAAGACTCTACCTTTAAAAAAATTTGATGGAAAGATATAGTCTCCTTTTCCTGAGTAGGTTGTATAATCTCCATTTCCCCACAAGTGATAACCAAGGCTTCCTATTACTCTAAAACTCTTTGTTCTATATTCAAACTGGGTAGAAAAAGAAGTTGTTGGTGATACTGATGGGGTCTCTTTTGGTATAGGAGAAAGGCTCCAATCTGCTGTCAATTTTGATATTGAGGATCCTAAATAAAGTCCATGATAAAATTCACCTTGATTTAAATCAGCCTTTTTTATTGACTCTTGAAAAACGGCGGACTCCTTATCCTCTGTTTTGTAGTAAGCCGTCTGTTTTTTATTTTGTTTTTGAATTTTACTTCGGCTGGAAAAACTCTTATTTATCTTCTTTTGTGGTTTTTCATAGTTTTTTGTCTCTTTGTACCAATGTGAGATCTGATTATTTTCATTGGTCATGGCTTTATCTATACATCTGATTTTTTTATTTCTCTTATAGATATAGTTGTATTCAAAACAGTTTTTAATATCTTTTTCTATCTCTTTTGGTGTTTTGTACTTAGGAACATTTAAACGATATGAGACTTTTCCTTGTGGTTTATCTCCTAGATAAACACTATATCCATTTTTTATTTTTTTAGGTAAAACTGTTTCAACTCCTAATACAAAAGATTGTCTATCAACATCTGCATATTTAGGTGTATAGGCTTTAAAATTAAGGTTTTCAATCTCCTCTTTTCTTCCTGATTTTGTTTCAAAATTAGCAGTTACTTCAACTAGCTTTATATTTCCAACATCTGCAATATCATTATAAAGATATAGATCTATCTCTTCTTCAACTATTGTATTTGAGTAGATCAGTAAAAAAGGTAGATGGGTATCTTTTTTACTTTTAAAAAGTACCTGAATATCATCTTCATAGATCTCTGTTTTCTTGGAGAAATAATCCATAGCTATACCATTTTTTTTAAAACCTCTACCTATAAAAATATTGTCTTTTCTTCCCAGCCTACGGACTCTTTTTTCATTAAAGAAAAGTGAATCACCCCGACTATATCTATTTCCGCCAAAAGATCCTATAGCTATTTTTTGATTGATTCTTGAGTGTTTCTTAAAGTCTATTTTTACTTCATTATATCTAGTAACCATCTCTAATCCATCATGGATTATAATCTCCTTGTTTGGTTGTCTTTTGTCTTCGTAAACAACGACTAAAGTCCATCCTCCCAATCTGTGAAGTCCCTCTTTTAGATCTCTATTTGATGCCCAAATTCTGCCTTTATAGAATTTTTTCATCTCTTTGGTTATATCTTTTTGTGCTAGAGCGTAATATTTATCTTTGTAAATTTCATCAGCATAAATTGTTCGATATTTTTTATCTTTTGGTAGCTTTATTTGTAACGACTCTTCACCTGCTATCATGTCATTTACCCCTGACCACCAATAGAGTTTGGCAAAAAGTATTTTTCTATTTTTTTTCAAATTCAAATAGCCATATGAAGAGTTTCTTGTCTTTCTATCTTTGTCTAGATCTAAATATTTCATATAGTGTTTGCTATTTCGTGATCTCACTAGGAAGTTTCCTCCTGTAGACTTATAGTCACCTTTTATTATATTTCCGTAGCTCATTTGAAAGTTACTCTCATTTGAATAAACACCAATAGCAATAAAAAGAAATAAAAGGACTACTTTCATAGTCCTCCTTTTAGATAATATGCTTCTCCTTGTATAAGAACCACTGACTTTAATCCAGAACTTCTTAGGTGTGTGATTTCAATAATCCCATTTCCTACAGGCTCTACACTATCACCTTCTTCTACAATTAATCTTTCTCCTATAACCATTGGATATCTAAGATCTTTATCCTCTTCTTTTATATTTGGAGTACAACCTATATAGATAAAAGCTACTATTAAAATAAAAATCTTTCCCATCTAAAACACTAGCTTCTTACTTATATTTGTTCTTATAAGGATTTCAATGTCTCCTTCATTTTTTCTAATAGTTACATTATTTTCTTCTTCTAATGGAGTTTCTCTGTTAACTGTATAGTTATAGTTTCCATTGGTTAAAAAGTAACTGTTAGCTGTTCCATCTTCTTGTGTTGTTATCCCTGAAACTCCTATAGAGTCTGTATATTTTGTTTCAACTCTTCCATCATTTTTAAGGGTTGTTTTTCCTCCTGGAACTAGACAGTTACCATTGGACTCTATCTTCTCTCCATTTCCTTTGTAGAAAAAAACTTTATGAATAGCTTCTCCATCGCTTTTTCCTTTTACCTCTACATTGATTAGTTTTCCATCAATAGATACTGAAGCTCCTGTAATAATTACTGTTTCATTATTCTCTTCTTTTATGGTTGTTTGACTTCCTACGATTTCACTTGTCGCTTCTGTTACAAATCTTTTGGCAGAACCACTTCCATATGCTGTTTTTTCAATTTTATGAACTGTCTTTCCACTAAGGTTTGTTATAGCCTTAAACTCCTCATAAGAAGTTTCAACCCCATTGGGAGTAACAATAACTCTAGAGCCTTCATAGGTTGAAATAGCAGACGTTGTTACTCCTGCAACTTTTACTTTATGAGCTACTTTTCCATTGAGATTATTATCTACCAATATGTCAGACTCACCAATAGGAATTTTTGTTGTTACAATCCCATCTTCCCCATTTGTAACTCTTTGAGGAGATAATGAGTTATCAATTGTAGTTGTAGAAATATGGCTATTTGCAACAACATCTGTCACTTGTACATCCACTTTAAAAGGGTCATTTAAAGTAGCAGTTATCTCTTTTATTCCTTCCTTGGTAATACTCATTTTGCTGCCAATAAGCTTACTAAATGCAGAAGTACTAACTACCCCTGAAGAGTGATTTGTTGTAATTTTATTTCCAGAAATAGTACCGTCATCACTATCGATATGGACTTGAAACCTAACAACTTCCTCTTTTGTTGTATAGCTTCCATCACTATCAACATCTCCATTAGGCTCTATTGTTACAGTACTTCCACTTATGTTATGAGAGACAAAAGTTTTATTTCCTCCAAGATCTGTAATTGTAGATATCCCGCCATCACACCCTATTGTCCCTGTTACTCTTACAAGGTTTCCTAAACCATTGGTTGTTGTACCAACTACTGTTAATAGATTATTTTCATTAATAGTGACATTGGCATCAGAGACCTTCATTACTAATGTAGAAATTGAAATATTTCCATCAACATCAACAATTTTATTTGTAGCAGTAACATTATTTCCATTGTACTGGACGATAGTATTTAACTGACAACTCTCCCCTCCTACTATTTTTTCAGGAGTTGAAATAAGTAAAGAACCATTTTTATCTATTTCAAAATCAGTTCCTTTTGAGGCGATAGTAATTCTGTTATTTCCCCCTGTTCCATTAAGATCTACAATAGAGTGTCCACTATATTCTAAGGTCATGTGATAGTGGGTTATCCCTCCATCTTTATCTAGCTTACTCATTGTGATAAGTGTTTGATTATTTTCTTTTTCTATTATTGTTGGATTGTCAGTACTTCCTACAGTAACTTCTATATTTCCATCTCCACAATTCACACTACATGATAAGTTTGTATCTTTAGTAAATAAACGCTTACCACCTGCTTCGTAAAGATCTTCTACACTAATTTGAAAATTTTCTGTATCACTTAATCCTCCGCCATCAGTTACTGTCACACTAATAGAGTAGTTATTATCTGAATCACTATCAATTGGATTTTCATAGTCTGGAACACTGTTAAAAGTGATGGTTCCATTTTCATCTATCGACAACCATCCACTATCAAGTCCTCCCAATGAAAAAGTCTTTGTATCCCCAATATCAATATCTGTTACAGCTATTGTTCCTACCGTAGTTGATCCTTCATTGGTTTGAATAGGAGAAACTGTGTCTATTACTGGAGCGTCATTTACGTTTTGTGCATTTATTGTAAAAGATTGATCAACACTTCCCCCACTATTATCTGCTACCCTTAAGACTACATTATGTGATCCTACATCACTATTAGTTGGAATTCCTTGGAGAGAAGCATAAGTTACTTTTCTTACAGTTCCTGTATTTACTTCTGTAAAATAGAAGTTCCCACTTCTGTCAAATACGGCTCCTGTTGGTTGATCTATACTGGCAGTTGATACTGGAACTCCAATTCCTGAAGAGATACTACTTCCATTTCCAATAAAATTATTTAAATTTGATCCATCAAATTTTTTGATAATTTCTGCTCCATGATCAATAACATAAAGATTATCATCCTTATCAAAAGTTATGGATTTTCCATTATTCATCTGTCCTGACGGTACAACTATTTGTATCTTATTATTACTATCTACTTTTATCACCCTACCTGAACTACCGTATTCTGTAAAATGTAAGGTTCCTGAACTATCAAAAGCTATATTTCCAACTCTTTGTAAGTCTGCTGCTGTTGCTAAGGTTCCACTAGGACTTAATCCAACTGTTCCACTACCTGCAACTTTCACCATATTTGTACCATCTGAATCAACTCTCCAAATTGAGTTGTCATACTTAATACTAAAATAGATTTTTCCATCGTGACTAGTAGCCACACCTAAAGGTCTTGCTTCTCCCCCTTTAGACGTTACATCTAAAAAAACAGAATAAGTTCCACTGGAAACATCATATTTTTTTAAAGCCTTTCCATCAAAATCTGCAATGATAATATCTCCATTATTATCAATATCAAAAAAACAGGGCTCTTCTAATTGTGTATTATTTAAAAGCTTAGTTCTTATTCCATTTTCTAATTTATAAAGTCCTCGATAGCTATTGATATTTATTGTGTAATAAACTATTCCATCATTGGATACTTTCACATCATAAACACTAGAAGTGTGATCAGTTAAAGTGGTGATAATTGCGTCTGCTGGATCTACCAATCCAAGCCAACTAGGTAGAGTGATAGAAGTGAGATCTAACAACCTACTATCTAGATCTGAAGTTGTAATATTATACTCGTAGAGACTCCCTTGTTTTGCTGTAGTAATAGGACTACTTGTGAAAATAGGATTGGCTGAATGCAAAGAGATCACCACTAAAGTTAAAATCATAAAGTTTCTAACCAATCTTGCTCCTTATTTATTCTAGTTGAACTATCGTCATTTATAAGATCTATTTAAGTCTATAACTCGGTAGATTCCTCCTTATTCCATTATCTTTTTTGTATAGTTATTTCTCAGGAAAAAACTCCTTTTAAAATCTTTAAAAATAAGGTCTTTTGACGATTCTATCTTTATGTTTTTCAAGAACACTTATAAAATTTTTTTTGTTATTACACTTTTATCTGTAACTCTTTATGGAAATGAAAATGTAAAAAGATATAAAGAGCTTTTCAACGAGGATCTTCGTGGAGATACTCTTATTATTGGTAACCAAGCTCTTTTAAATAAAGATCTAGATAGTTCAAACTATCTAAAAATTCCAGACAATTCAACAATAAAATATGCAAAACTCTACTGGTGGGGAAACTTCCATGGAGGTAGTTCAGCTTTAAAACACGCATACTTAAAAGATTCAAATCAAGAAGAACTAATTAAAGTAAATGCTGAAGAGACAATCATTTATGGAAAAGAGTACATTAGTAGTGGAGAAGTCACAGATCTCATAACAGGGGAAAAAGGTGAATTTCAGTTGGACAAAGTTTTCCCTAAAAGCCAATCAGATGTTTATGGTTCTTGGGCACTGCAAGTTGTCTATGAAAACCTTGACTCAACATATAAAAACATCTCTTTATATGATGGATATATCGCAACTAGTAAAAATAAAAAGATCAATATTCAGTTTCCAAAAGACAGAACAATCTATGGTGCATTAGGAACAGTTTCTAAAAACCTATTTAAAAAAACAAAATTTCTAAAAAGAGAGTCTCTTTATTTTGAAAATGATCTTCTTTTTAGCGGAGATAAAAAACTGAGAATCACCCATAATAATGGTTTTCAAATCTTTGCTAAAAAAAATAGCTTTATTCCTTTTTTTATATCCTCTACAAAAGAGAAAGATGAACCTAAAGAGTATCTTCTAAACTATCAACAACCAAAAACCTTCCAAACAGAAGAAGTATCTACTGAAACAAAGCCTCAATATAGACCTTTAAAAAAGGGATTTTATCTTGGTGTAGGTGGAGGTATGACTAAAGGTGACTTTAGCTCTACATGGAATATAAACCCACCTTTATATACAACACCTTTGGCTAAATATACTCCATCTATATATTTCAATGGAGGATACAAAGGGGAGAACTTTAGAATCTATGGTGAACTCTATGATACTATGTG
>JAOXRY010000288.1 GCA_025800305.1 Campylobacterales bacterium
AAGTTCAGCCATACTATTAAGTGAAACTATGTGTTTATCGTTGTCTATCAGTGACATTCCAATCCTTTTTCAAATTATACAAACTTATTTCTAAATAAAGAACTATGTTTCGTATACTGTGAGTATAATTTACATAAAAAATGTAAAAAAATTACATATTTTAAGTATATAAGTTTACATTAAGATGTATTTGTTACGATCTAAATGTTTAAATTTTACATAATTCATGTAAAAAAACAACATTCAAGGATAATAAATTTTACATACTTTAAAAAACAGAGGTTGGGAAGAAGTAGAGTGGCAAAGTGAACTAAAGCTTAATATTAATAGTGTTGATAAACTAAAAGAGTATTACGATTTAGATGAGGAAGAGGAGAAGAATTTAAGAGAGGTTGTTGACAAGCATCCTATGAATATCCCTCGGTATTATCTAAGCCTAATAGATGAAAACAATCCAAATGATCCAATTAAAAAATTAGCATTTCCAAGTGATGAAGAGTTAGTCATCGCTGGGAGTATGGGAGAGACAACAAAAGATCCCTACGGTGATGACAAGCACAATAAGGGAAATGGGATCTTACATAAGTATCCATACTCTGCTCTTATTGTTGCTACTGATTACTGTTCAATGTATTGTAGACACTGTTTTAGAAAAGCGATTGTAGGACTTCCAAATGACAAGACTGTAGAGAACTTTCAAAAGGCTTTGGAGTACATCAAAGAGCATAAAGAGATTACCAATGTAATCATCTCAGGGGGAGATCCATTCTTAATTGATACTCAAAAACTAAAAAGAATGTTAGAAGGTCTTAAAACAATAGACCATGTAAACTTTGTAAGAATAGGAACAAGAACTCCTGTTGTCTATCCTATGAGATTTTTTGATGAAGAGCTTATGGAGTATCTCAAAGAGTTTAATAAGGTAAAACCTCTTTTTATCCCAACACATTTTAACCATGTAAATGAGATTACAGAAACAGCAACACAAGCAGTTTTAAAAATTAGAGAAGCTGGAATTGCTGTCAATAATCAAGCTGTATTCTTAAAAGGTGTCAATGACTCTGTAAAAGATATTGAAGATCTGATGAGTGGGCTTACAAAGATTGGTGTTAACCCTTATTATCTCTATCAATGTATGCCAGTTTCGAGAGTGAGAAACCATTTTCAAATTCCTTTGAAAGAGGGGATTGACATTGTTGATGAGGCAAAAGAGAAGCTGGATGGTTATGCCAAAAGATTTAAGTTTATTATGGGACATGATAAGGGAAAAATAGAGATTGTTGGAAGACAAAATGACAATCTGTTTTTAAAACATATCCACTCAAGACCTGAATTTCCAAAAGATGCTAGCAAGATGATGGTTATGAAGCTCTCAGATGGTGCAGGGTGGTTAGAAGATATGGAAGAGATAAATTTATAGAGGATAAAAATGGAAAAAGAGAGTTATAACACTGATTATAAAGTCGGTCAAGATAATGTAAAGTTGTTAGGTATGGATTTACACAATCCTGTGTTTTTTATTAGTTCCATGTTAATAGTGACTTTTGTTGTAGTGACTTTATTATTTCCAGTAGATGCTAAATCAGCTTTGGATGGTGCTAAGTGGTGGTCGATTAATAATTTTGATTGGCTGTTTATGGTTGGAGGGAACTTCTTTGTTCTATTTTGTATTGCTCTGATTTTTTTGCCAGTGGGAAAAATTAGGTTAGGTGGAGATGGAGCAAAAACAGAATTTTCAACTCTCTCATGGTTTGCAATGCTTTTTGCCGCTGGAATGGGAATAGGGCTTATGTTTTGGAGTGTTGCAGAACCTGTAGCTTATTATACTGGCTGGTATAAAACACCACTAGGAGTAGAGCCAAATACACCAGAGGCAATCAGCTCCGCTATGGGAGCAACAATGTATCACTGGGGACTTCATCCTTGGGCTATATATGGTGTTGTTGGACTTTCTTTGGCTTTTTTTACATATAACAAAAAGCTACCTCTAACAGTTAGATCTGCGTTTTATCCTCTTTTGGGAGAAAAGATCTGGGGTTGGCCTGGACATATTATAGACTTACTAGCAGTATTTGCAACTATATTTGGATTGGCAACCTCTTTAGGTCTTGGTACACAACAAGTCAGCAGTGGACTTAACTTTTTATTTGGAATTGATGGTGGGACATCAACTCAAGTAGCCATCATTATTTTAATTACAGCAATAGCAATTTTTTCTGTGATAAGAGGGGTCGATAAAGGTGTGAAGATCTTGAGTAATATCAATATGATTATTGCAATACTACTTCTAGG
>JAOXRY010000295.1 GCA_025800305.1 Campylobacterales bacterium
ATCTCATCAACGATAAGCTTCACATCACCTACCATCTCTTCTTTGATTGGTGTTTCCACAGAACTTTGAACTGCTATAATCTCTTGCTTAAGCTCTTTGATCTGATTTTTTAGTTTTGAGATACCTTGAAGTACATCATTGTTTTTTACTTCCCTTTGAGCTTGAGTAACTGTTTGCATAAATGACTTAGCATAGGCAATTGCACTAAGTCCACAAACTGCTTCGATTCTTCTAACACCAGCACTAACACCAGATTCTTTTACAATAAAAAACGATCCAATCTCAGCAGTATTATCAATATGGGTTCCTCCACAAAGCTCCACAGAAACAGAACCAAAGTCAACGACTCTTACTTTATCGCCATACTTTTCACCAAAAAGTGCTTTTGCGCCTTTCTCTCTTGCTTCTTCTATTGAAACTTCTTCTGTTTTTCTACCAATCGCTTCTTCAACTCTTTTATTTACCCAAAATTCAATCTCTGAGATCTGCTCTTTTGTAAGTGCCTTTGGATAGTTAAAGTCAAATCTTAATCTGTTTTCATCACAGTAAGAACCAGCTTGTACCGCGTTCTCTCCTAAGATCTCAGCTAATGCAGAGTGCATAATGTGAGTTGCTGAATGGTGTTTTGTAATTTCAGATCTTATTCCTGCAACTAGTGCCTCAACCTCCTCACCTAAAGAGATCTTAGAAGTCACTTTTACTTTTGAAAGATTTAGACCAAAATATTTTTCTGTTCCTGTAACTTCTGCTTTTCCAACAATCTCTCCGTTGTCTCCAACTTGACCACCACTGGTTGCATAAAATGGTGTCTTATCAAGCATAATCATTCCATCACCACTGTCTAATGACTCAACAGTTTTTCCATTTCCATCAAGAAGAGCTACAACCTTTGCTTTAGATCTTAAACTCTCATATCCAACAAACTCATTCTCTCCATGCTTTTCTAAAAGAGTTTTAAAATCTCCCTCAGCTTCCGCATCTCCACTACCTTTCCAAGCAGCTTTTGCTTTGGCTTTTTGTTCTGCCATACAACTATTGTATTTTTCTATATCAACATCTAAGTTTTTATCTCTTAAAAGAACCTGTGTCAGATCTAGTGGGAATCCATGGGTATCGTAAAGTTTAAATGCAACTTCTCCACTAAAAATCTTCTCACCAATTTCTAGCTCTTTATTAAATAGTGCTAAACCATCTTCAATAGTGTCTAAAAATCTTTTTTCTTCTAACTGGATTAGCTCTTTTACCCCTTCTTTTTTCTCATCAAGATAAGGATACGCTTCTACCATAATTGCTACAAGAGTATCCACAAGTTTATACATAAAAGGATCTTTGATTCCTAAAAGATATCCATGAGTTACTGCTCTTCTTAAAATTCTTCTAAGAACATATCCTCTTCCTTCATTGGAAAAGTTTGTTCCTTGAGATAAAAGGAAAGTTGCAGATCTAATATGATCAGCAATAACTCTATAACTCGCCCCTGAATCATAAGAGTATTTCTCCCCTGTAAATTCAGAAACTTTTCTAATTAGTGGCATGAAAAGTTCACTATCATAGTTACTTAAGTGACCTTCTTTAATAGCGATAATTCTTTCCAGACCCATTCCTGTATCAATAGAAGGTTTTGGGAGTGGATTTAATGTACCACTCTCATCTCTGTTATATTGCATGAAAACAAGATTCCAGATCTCTAAAAATCTATCACCTTCTCCACCAAGATAGTCCTCATCAGATGAGAAGTTCTCTTCCCCTTGGTCATAATGGATCTCACTACAAGGACCACAAGGACCAGTATCTCCCATTTGCCAAAAGTTATCTTTATCACCCATTTTAATAATCATATTTGCTGGAACATATTTTTTCCAGATCTCTCCAGCTTCATCATCTGAATCATGGATTGTAATCCAAAGTTTCTCTTTTGGAAGTTTCACAACTTCTGTTAAAAATTCCCATGCAAAAGCAATTGCATCTTCTTTAAAATAATCTCCAAACGAAAAGTTTCCAAGCATTTCAAAAAACGTATGGTGTCTAGCAGTAAAACCTACATTGTCTAAATCGTTGTGTTTTCCACCTGCACGAATACAGGTCTGGCTAGTTGTTGCTCTTGGGTTTTCTGGGATTGGAACTTCCCCTGTAAAAACTGGCTTAAACTGTACCATTCCTGCATTTGTAAAAAGTAAGGTTGCATCATCTGGAACAAGTGGAGAACTATCTAGCTTCTCATGTTTTTTTGATTCAAAATAGTTTAAAAACTCTTTTCTAATATCCATTGTAGACTTCTTTATTTCTAATTAATTCGCGATTATATCAAATATTTTTTCTTTTGTCCTAAATTTTATCTTCTGGTATACTTTCAACTAAATAAATTTAATCAAAAAACAGGAAGTATCTATGAAACTATTACTTATTGGTGCTGGAAATATGGGTGGTGCTATGCTAAAAGGACTATCAAGTTTTGACATCACTGTTGTAGAGGCATATGAACCAAGACAAAAAGAGTTAAAAGATCTCTATCCAAATATAACTATTGTTGACTCTTGCGATGATGTTTCTGGTTTTGTTGTAATTCTAGCAATCAAACCTCAATCATTTCCAAACCTTACCCTAAATGGAACAGCAGAAGGTCTGATTTCAATTATGGCTGGTGTAAAAATAGAAGATCTAAAAAATGTTTCTGCAAAAAGTTATATCCGTTCTATGCCAAATATTGCAGCTCTTGTAAATAAATCTGCAACTGCAATTACCGGGGATGTAGAATTAAAAGAGACTGCTGTAGAAGTTCTCTCATCAATCGGTTCTGTAACGTGGGTTGATACGGAAAAAGATCTGGACATCGCAACAGCAATTGCTGGAAGTGCTCCTGCTTGGATAGCTATGGTTGCTGAGGCTCTTTCTGATGGAGCTGTAAAGTGTGGTTTAAAAAGAGATGAAAGTTATAAATTCATCCAAGGACTTTTTGAAGGTATGGGTGAAGTTTTAAAAGAAGAACATCCTGCTATTTTAAAAGATAAAGTAACAAGTCCTGCTGGAACTACAATCGCTGGTTTAGCGAAGCTAGAAGAGGGAAAAGTAAGAGACAGCTTCATTAAAGCTACAGAAGCTGCTTTTAACAGAGCCAATCAAACTCAATAATGTGTATAAATATCTTTTCTGTTAACTAAAAATGAATAAATATTGACCTTGACACTCTTAGTAGTTAGTTCTGTAGGATAAAAGTCTTTGTCTATAGAGTTTACCAAATCAATAAGATCACTATCAAGGGTATTACTATTTACATCTGATAAGGCTTTATCAAGAAGCTTTCTATTTTTATAAAAATGGCTTCTGTGTGTAGGATAAGTATCTGCTAAATACCGCAGTAAAATTATTACTAAATCTACACCCGCCATTTATTCCTCAAATAAGTCCACATAATCTTGTGATTTCTGACGTATGTTATAAAAAACAGCTTGTTCTTTCCGTAGTTTTTCTCCGGTAAGTTCCTTATCAGTATGTAGTATCTCTTCTAAATCTTCTTTATTAAAATTCTTTAAGTTATAGTATTCATCATATGGCACTAAATTATAAATCATTAACGAATGAATATGCTTAATGATTTTATCAAAGTCTTTTGATGGATTTCCACTATGCCATTTTTCAAAAATCAGATCTATTTCATCTTTGATTTCATCTTCCAAATTAATTTCATCTTCATTATAACCATCAATTCTTTTTGCCACGTCTATCGAAAAAGGTCCAAACTCATAGCTCTTAAATTTTACATTAGTTATATGAGTCTCATATTTTTTGTAATATTCAAGCTCTAGTAAAAATATGTATTTTTGATATAGTCGTTCCCAAAGTTGTGCCCCACCATTTTTCTTTGTCATATACTTAATGATATTATCTATCACGTTCTTTGATGCAATATTTAAAGACATAAAAACTCCTTTCGTTTAGTTTATTACTAGCAATTTAACAAAAATAAAATAAAGTAAAGCTAAAATAGAGTATCTTTTTGGTGTAGATTATTCTCTTCAATAATCTGCTCCATCCCTCTAAAGACTAAGATATTATCTACCATTGCATTATCAAAAAACTTGGCAAAATATGCACCGTCACCACCTGTGAAATAGATCTTTTTATTCTTTGCAGATCTTTGGATGATACTAACAACTGAAGCAATAATCCCATAGCTAATTGCATCTGCTGTGTCTTGAGGAAGAGCCTCAATATCTACAGCCATGTTGATACTTTTCGCTAACTTTGGTGAGATTGAAGCGTAGATCTTTTCGTACCTATTAAGACCTGGCAGGATATATCCACCAAGATGGATTCCACCAGCCATGATATCAACTGTAATCGCGCTTCCTGCATCTACAACCACCCCATCAGGAGCAGCAAGACAGGCAACGGCTCTATCAACTCCAATTCCTTGATATGTTGTATCAAAATCTACGTATTTATTAATTAAAGTAACGTCTCTAACTTTTTGTAGTCTCTCTAAAGCTTCGTCTTGAACGCTGATTGCATAGATTGGAAGACCATCTGCCCACTTGTCAAATTTTGGCTCTTTATCGATTTTTTCGTGCCAAATTTTTCCCTTGTAGTAGAAGTGGTATCTTGAATTTCCAATATCACACAGAATCATAGACTCTCCATTTTAGATCTTTTAATTTGGCTTTTGCTTTTGAACAAAGAGGTGAATCAATAAATATAAGATGATTTTTAAAATTATGTTCCTCTTTCTTTCTCACTAAATCGGTAATTTTCACAATTTCATCAACATTTTTTTGTAAAAAACGTGATTTACTGCTAAGAAAAAAAATAATGGAGTAGTAGTCTTTTTCATCAATCCCTATAAAAACATCAACTTTTTTACGTACCCCTATCTCTTTTAAATTAAACTCTTTTAAAGATCTATATATAAGCTTTTTTCTTATTAATCTATCAACAAATTCTTTCATAAATTGTTTGTCTTTTTCCCTCTGTTTTTTTATAATACTTTAACATATTCAATTAAAGGATGTTTTGTGAGAGGTTTTCAAATCTTTACTCTGTCTCTTCTTTTTATTTTTACTGGCTGTATAACCCCTACTCCAAAGCAGTTGTCAAAAAAAGAGATTACAATTAATGGTAAGATTTTTCAAAATATTGGAGACACTCTTACTATAGAAACAGAAAAAAAGCTTCTATCTGAAAACTCTTATGAAGATACTATTGGAAATAAGATTATTCGAAATTCTCTTTTTACTAAAGATATGGATCTTTTTATACAGAACCAAAAGTTCACTGTAAGAAAAGTCTCTGGAGATAAGATAGCCCTTTCAAAATCTGATATTTCACCTCATAATATAAAAATAAAGACCCTTCAAAAAAAAGTAGCAGTTATTAACTTTCCTGTAGCAGACGAAGATCTAGCCTATCAGTTTTCATCCAAAAGAATCAGCGATAAACTTAAAAAATCTGGTTATTTCCAAATTATTGAAGAATGGAAAGTTAAAAAAGTAATCGTAAAACAAAATCTCATCTCTTTAGGAGATATAAGTGGTGATACTTCATCAAAAATTGGTAGAGATCTTGAAGCTGATATTGTTGTAAGTGGAAAGATAAGGAGAAAATGTAGCAACTGGATTGTTGAAATTAGAATAGTAGACGTAAAAACAAAATCAGTTATTTCAGATCTAGAAGATAAAATCAAGGTAAAAGAATTTAATCCAGCTAATTAACTACAAACCTTTTGACATAGGATGGTACTTAAAAACTGTTTCCTTAAGATTTTCTTTTTGCAGATGGGTATAGATTTGAGTTGTATTTATAGAAGCATGACCTAGAAGTTCTTGAACAACTCTTAAATCTGCTCCTCCCAAAATCAAAGAGGTCGCAAAAGAGTGGCGAAAAACGTGAGGGGAATTTCCGAAATATTTTTTTGATCTTTTAAAAGCAAAGATCCTACTAAGTTTTCCTCCTTTGTAGTTTGACCATAGATCTTCACTATAAAAAGGTCTTAAAGAGAGATATTCATCAATTGCACTTAGAGCTCTTTTTGCCACAGGAACAACTCTCTCTTTATCTCCTTTTCCAGATCTAATAGTCAACCATCCACCTTCAAAATCCTCTTTTTTTATATCTAATGCTTCACTAACCCTACAGCCACTGGCATAAAGAAAAAGAAAAAAAGCATAATCTCTATAATCTGTCCACTTTTTTCTATCAATTAGATCTAATCCATCTTCAATATCTTCTGGGCTTAGATATTTAGGAAGATTTTGTGTTACTTTTGCAGATCTTAGTACTGGAATATTATCGATTTTATCTTGCTGTTCAAGGTATTTGAAAAAAGAGTTTATTGTTGAAAGTTTACGGTTGAGTGTTCTTTTATTGGAGTATCTTTCTAGATAGGTATAGACAGTATCTGTAGAAACTTTTTTTAAGTCTTCTCCTATAAACTCACTAAACTGATAAAGATCTTGTCCGTATGCTTCGATGGTTTTTTGATTCAGTCCTTTGATAACACTGGCATAATCACAAAAACCATCGATTAAATTATTCAATAACGATTATTTTCTTTGAGTAATAGATTTTGTTTTGATCCATAAAAATATAGTCATCTATATCATCTGGAATCCAATAGATTTTAGATTGTTGAAGCTTTTTATCTAGTTTGATTACATAGCCACTATGTTCTGTTATATAAAGATTTTCTTTTGTATCAGAAACTCCTACAAATCTTGCAAAATCAAATTTTTTCTTCTCATACTCTTGAAGGTTTTCATCAAGTAAAACAACATTTCCATCAATTGTTAAAAGAAATAGATTCTCTTTATCTGTATATAAAAACCTTACTTCTTTTTTAACACTTTCAATATTTTCATCACCTATAGAGTAAATAGTTTCATTGGTTGCTGCAATAATTCTATCTTTGTAGACTTTTAAAAATAGAATATTTGAGAAAAATTGCTGTTGACCAATAATAAAGTCTCTTACAAACTTTAACTCCTTTTCATCAACTACAACTATTTTCCCATCTAATGTAGGAAAAAGGATTAATCCATCTGCAAATAGTGGAGATGCAATATCGGAAGTTGTTGTAAAAGCCTTTTTACTTTTCTCTTTAAAAACAATTTTTGATTTTTTAATATCAATAACTAAGATTTCATTGTTTCCTAAAAGTAATGCTAGAAGATTTTTTCCATTATAACTTCCACTTTGTGCCCTTACATCTAACTTAAAATTGAATAGTTCCTGTCCATTTTTATCACTTAAAAGAACTTCACCTTCTGGCTTAGTCGAGATTAAATAGTTTTCTTCTGCACCTATTAGCTGATAGCCTTGAGGAAGGGCTGATGGAATGACTCCACTATTTGCCACAACCACTTCACCATTTGCCATAGTAGAACCTGCCAATGCTGATTCTACAATTGAAGAAGGAAGCCTTTTGCTATATCCTAGATGTCCTTCTATCTCTCCTGGGTTGTACTGATTTTTTGATGTACAACCTAAGAAAAAAGCAAAAGGAAGTATAAAAAGTAGTTTTTTAATTTTTAATTCCTAAGTGAGCAATAATATCTGCTGTTTTTCTCATTGGAGATGTTGCAGGAATTTTTGCTAGTTCAGCTTTAAAACCAACAAAATCTTTTTTCTGAGCTTTAACCATTGCACTTTCTAAAGTTGCCAATTCTTTTAAAACAGCTCCTTCAACACTTCTTGCTGCAGAGAGTTTTACTGGATCTTTTGAAAGTGATGCTAACTGATATGTTGCAATTTTTCCAACTAATCCACTTTTAGAAGCTAAACTTTCTAGATCTTTGGGATCTAACGATTTTGAAACTTGAGAAAGCATATACAAATCGTATAGTTTTTCACTTTTATTTTGAAGTTCTGTTTTTGCTGTTGCATCTTGTGGGTTTTCCAAAAGCTTATTATATGCTGTAGTTGCAGCTAAAATTCTTTGTTCATCTTGATAAGCACTTACTTTTGAATAGATAAAAACAGCCACTAGTGCAGTAATAATACCAATGATTACAAATTTATATTTTTTATAAAAACTCTCAAAATGCATATAATATTCTAAGAATTTACCTTCCCCTACAATGTCAGATTTTATTGTTTCAATATCGTCTTTATAACTCACGTCTATACCTTATAAAAAATTTTGGAAATTATAGCAAAAAAAGGTTATTATTGCCCATTAACAAAAGTGATAAAAAAAGGAAAAAAATGAGATATCTTCTCTCTTTAGCATTAGTAATATTTTTTACTGGTTGTTTTGGAAGCTCAAAGCCTGAGCCTGTAAGTTACCCCAATTGGTATTTTAACCCACCTAAGTCTGATTCAATGTACCTTTATGGAAAAGGTGAAGGTTATTCTGAAAAAGAAGCTGTTGACGCTGGTTTAAATAGGATCGCTTCAACTCTTAGCGTTTCTGTTGAGTCATCTTTTGAAAGCCAAAAAAACATCTATCAAGTAGGTGGACAAGAAGAGTACACAAGAAATGTTTCAAATAACATCAAGTCAAATGTGGCAAAAATAACATTTAACAACTATGAACTTTTTAATATGGCAAAAGTTGGAGATAAGATTGTTGTTGTAGTAAAAGTTGATAGAGAGAAACTTTTTGCTGGAAAGAAAAAAGAGTACGACTCTTCAAAAAGAAAGATCTCAGATCTTTATAAACTTTCTAAAAACAAAAGTATCATTGAAAAACTAAATAAGCTAAAAGAGGTAAACAAGGCTTCCAACAAAGCTGTGTCTTTAGCATTTTTACTAAATACTTTAAAAGATAACTACAAAATCGAAAGTGACCTAAAAACTTTTGAAGGATATAAGAAAGAGGAGAGATCTGTTAGAAGCTCTATCAAGTTTTATATTAAAGCAGACAGAAACTCTAAACTTTTAGCAGAACCTATAAGAGTTGCTCTTAACAAACAAGGGATGAAGGTAATCAATAATTTTTCTAAAAATAAAAATGTTGTTCAAATTTTCTTAAAAGGAAGAGACAAAAAAGCAAAAGCTATGGGTAGAAAAATTATCAAAACAACATTAAATATAACATTAAAAACTAATAGAGGAAACGTACTATCCTCAAATAAACTTACGCTTGTCGGAAAATCTTCTTTTGACTATGGTCAAGCAAAAGAATCTGTAAGTAAAAACTTAGCAAAACAAATCAATAAAGATGGTGTTATGACAATTATTGGATTAGAAAGGTAAAGGACAAAATAATGAAAAAAAATAAAATTATGTTTTCAGGTAAAAAAACACTTCTAGCACTTGGTATAGGTGGGCTTATTCTTTCTGGTTGTGGTACAGCAATCAAAAATGTAAATGCCTATAAAAAGGATATTTTAAAACCTACAAAGTTTATGCCTTCAAAAGATATTCTTAGTGGAAAATCTCTACCTAAGGTTATTATTATGGATCTTGATGACTCCTCTTCAAAAACTGCTAGACAAGCAAGTTTAGGAAAATCTATGGCAGGAGATATTGACTCTCAACTTACAAAGGGAAAGAGTGCAGATATCCTAAAAAGAGTGAAAAAAACAAATATTACAGAAGAATTAAAATTAGCAGAACTTAGTGATGCTATGGGTGGTGATGAGTTAAATAGTGCAAACTACATTATTGGTGGAAAGATTAATAGCTCTTCTTTTAAACATGAGTTTGTTGCTAAAAAAGGCTATTACTCAAAAAATGGATACGTAAGTGTTCCAGCTAAGTTCTTCTATACAGCAGAAGTAAAAGGTCAAGTTAAAATTTACCAACTTCCATCTTTAAAAGTTGTAGGTTCTTTTGATTTTGATGATAACAAACAAAGAACAGAACAAGCACCAACAAGCTTCTTTGGTTTTGGTAAAACAGATACTTCTCACAAAGTTACTAGAGATGATGGAATGATTAGAGGAGCTGGTAGTGATGCTGTTAATTCTTTGAGGCTCCCTCTTAAAAACTTCTTTGCAAGAAAAGGCTATATTTTTGAAAAAAGAAGTAAAGATGATGATGTAATTGTAAAGGTTTCTCTAGGTTCTAAAAATGGAGCAAAAGAGGGAGAGAAAGTATTTTTCTACACTCAAGAAGAAAGTGGAAACCCATTAACAGGTGAGACGTATCTTGAAACAATCAAAATTGCTGAAGGGGTAATTTCAGATCAAGTTAGACCTGAAACATCTTGGATTATCATTAAAGAAGTGTACAGTGGCAAAGAATTAAGAGCTGGTGACTATATGAAAATCGAATATGAAAAAGAAGTTGGAGACTATTTAAATGATGCTGGAAAAGCTATTAATAGTTCTGGATTAATGAAATATAAAGATACTGCTATTCAGATTCTTCAAACAAGATAATAATAAAGGAGAGTGCAACTACTCTCCTTTTTAATCATTTTATACTGGTAAAACTCTAATTGCTTCGTCAATTTGCTGTTTTAAAGTTGACTCAATAGCATATAAAGTTCCTGTACTTCCTGTAGCACATGTACTACAAGCACCTAGGTACCTAATATAAACATCGATGTTTCCATGATCATCTTCTTTTATATCAAGTAGTTCCATATTACCACCATCCATAACTAACATTGGTCTAATATTCTCATCAAGAACTGCTTCAATCGCTTTAATTTTACCAACCATTGACATGTCTCTAAAGTTATCTGTTGTTGCAGAATTTTCTAATCTTTCCTTTTCCATCTCTTCTCTTGTCTCTTTTAATATATCAACTAGGTAGATATCTTTTTTCTCATGGCCACCTGGCTTGATACAGGACTTACAAAATGCCCCTGCTTTTGTATAATCTGTAATTTGTTCAACTGTTGTTAAGTTATTTAATTTAATTACTTCTTTTACTGTTGAAAGAGTTACCCTTGCGCATTCACAAACGATATATTCTGTCTCAAAGCTCTCCATATCAACACCTTTATATTGAGCAGCAGCTTTTTTAATTACATCATAAGCCATTACAGAACAGTGCATTTTTTGAGGTGGAACAGCAGGAGTATCTGGCTCATCTCTCATAGCTTTTTCCACATCAATATTAGTAATTTTTACAGCTTCATCAACTGTCTTTCCAATACAAAGTTCAGCCATTATGTCACTGGACGCAATAGCAGTACCACAACCAAAGCTTTTATATTTTGAGATTTTAATAATCTCTGTTTCATTTTCAACTGCCCAGTAAAGTCTTACCGCGTCTCCACAAGACTCAGCACCAAAATCAGCAACAACTAGCTTACAGTTAATTGCTTCTGCCTCTTCTTCTGTTATTTCTCCCAAGTTTCTTGGGTTATTCATTCTATCAGCAACAATATCTGAATATTCATCCCAAAGAGCACCACCGCCCCCTAACATATCACCTTTTGCCATTAGTTTATACCTCCTACTTTTGCGTAGCTTGAAGAGATACTTCTTAATCTCTCCACTGCTTTTGGAAATTGTTCAATTACAAAATCAATTTCATCTTCTGTTGTAAATCTTGATAAAGATAATCTAATTGCTGTGTGAGCCAATTCACTGTCAGCACCAATCTCAGTAAGAATTGGATTTGCTTCTAGATCTTCACTGGCACAAGCACTTCCTGTACTTGCAGCAATCCCTACTTTGTTTAAATCCCAAAGCATAGATTCACCTTCTACACCTCTAACACTAATTAGTATCGTATTAGGAGATCTATCTTTTCTATCTCCAACAACAAATGTGTCAGGGATTTTTACCAGTGCGTCTTCTAGTTTATCTTTTAATCTTCTTACTTCACTTAACTCATAATCTAAAGCATCTGTAGCCATTTTCATAGCTAAACCCATACCAATCATACCAGCAGTATTTAAAGTTCCTGCTCTTTTTCCACCCATTTGCTCTCCACCATGAAGTAAAGGAAGCAATGGTGCACCCTCTTTTACAAAAAGTCCACCTACTCCTTTAGGACCATGGAATTTATGAGCTGATAAGCTTAAATAGTCAATCTTTGTGTTTTTTAAGTTAACTGGCATTTTTCCAACAACTTGTACACCATCAGTGTGAAAATAAGCACCATGTTCTTTTGCTATTTCCGCCATCTCTTCAACTGGAAAAATCATTCCTGTTTCATTATTGATCCACATTATAGAAACTAACGCTGTAGTATTTGTAATATTCTTTTTTAGATCTTCAACAGAAACTAAACCATCTTCATCAACAGGAAGATAGATAACCTTAACCCCTTGTCCTTCTAAAAACTTACATGAAGCTAAAATTGAAGGGTGTTCTACTGAAGAGGTAATAATTGTATCTTTATCACCATTTTGAATTAGTTCATAATATGCTGTCATAATTACTGTGTTATTACTCTCTGTTGCACAGCCTGTTACGATTATATCATCATTATCACTTGCACCAATTCCGTCATACAATCTATCTAATGCCAGTGAAAGTTCTTTATGAATTTCAGAACCAAATGAGTGAAGTGAGTTAGGATTTCCATACATCTCTGAATGGAAAGGCTCCATCGCCGTTGTCACTTTTGGATCTGTTATAGTTGTTGCATTGTTGTCTAAATATACTCTAGTCATATGCTTTGCCTCCTTATAAAGAATAATCTAAGAGTTTATTTGCATGGATTGTTCCTCTGCAATATACTTCTTTTTTACCAATCATTAATCGCATTTTACATAAATAAGATAAATTTAGTCTTATTTAGAAAATATTCTTTTTTAGGAGCGGATTTTATAATTTTAACCTTTTTTTGTTAACATCAAAATATTTTTATACATTTTAAGGAGAATAAAATGACAGTAAACGTAAATCAAGATGACAATAAATATGATGTTAACATCGATGGTGTTATTAAAAGTGTAAGTGATAGCCAAAGTATTAAAGATGCTCTGAACTCTTGTACAGATTCATCTAAAGATGTAAATATTAACATCTCAAACTCTTTTTCTGTAACTTCATCAGTTATCGGTTTTTTTCTAAAAAAAGTACAAGCTGACAATCTAAACATTACAATTAATGTTACAGATGACAGATTATTTGAACTATTTGAAACTTTAAATCTAACAGAAATTTTAAACGTTAAAAAAGCTTAATTAAGCAAAGTTTATGATATCTCACTTAGAGGATAATTTTTTTGTCGAACCTTATGTAAGCGAGGAAATTGAGTATCAATTTTTTAAAAAAATTGATGACAACACTTTCTTACTTCTAATGGTAGAAGACAAAGATTTTTTTGGAATTGCTGAAGATGCTTACGATGATAAGGACTTCTCTTTTAAAAGTTTTATAGAAAACTTTTTAAGAAAATGTGAAGAACAATCAAAAAAAGCAAAATTTTCTGCACTCCACTTTAATGACACCACAGAGCTTACTTACCTAACAGTAGGTATGCCTCCTATATTAGTTGGTGGATTAAATGGTTCTTATAAAAATCTTCGTGTAAGTGATTCCAACATCTCCTCTAACCAGTTCAATTTTGCCACATACCCATCTAACAATGTTGTAAACCTACTAGTTCATAACAATGATCTTCTTGAAGAAACAGTTAGGGATGTTATGTCTGGATTCTTTTCTAAAAAAGAGATCATTGACTATGTAAACCAACAAGATTGTAAAGATGAAATTTTAGAAAAACTTAATTTTGTTTTTTTGAATAATTCAATTAATAAGTATGTAAAATACACTATTCATGAAAATATTGAAAGTTCTTTGGAATCTATTGGCAATTTTGAAGAGACCCTTTCTGAAAAGTTAGAAGCTTTTAGCGATAACATAATTTACAATACAAACGCTTCTTTAGTCTTTAGTGAACTGATTCTTAATGCTTTTGAACATGGGGTATTAGAGATCTCACCAGAAGAAAAACAGAAGATGATTTTAGAAGATACTTTTGATGAGTTTATCTTAAAGGCAGAAAAAGAAGCAGATGAAGAGATTGATGTCTCTATCAGCTTCTATGATGACAAGATCTTGAAAGTAACAATAGATGATAAGGGAAAAGGTTTCAATTATCACTCTTATATGACAAAACTTACAAATGTTTCAGATAAGTCTTTTAGAGGTAGAGGACTGATAATGTCTTTAAATATATGTACCGCACTTTTTTATTCTGATAGAGGAAATAGAGTCTCTTTTTTTATTAGATATAAAGAAGAAGAAGCTCCAGAAGAGTTTCAAATTGATGAAGAAGCCTATCTAAGAAGCCTTTCTGTTCTTTATGTTGAAGATGATGAATTCATTAGAAATAGCCTTACTCATATGTTAAAAAGAGATGTCAAACATCTCTATATTGCAGAGAATGGAGAAGAAGGACTAGAAGAGTTTAAAAAACATAGACCTTCTATTGTTATTACTGATGTAGAGATGCCAAGGCTAGATGGTATTGATATGACAGGAGAAATTAAAAAAGTTGCTCCAGACACTCATGTTGTAATTACTACAGGATACAGTTCTGAAGATTTCTTAATACGCGCAATTGATGTGGGTGTTGACAAGTTTTTAGTAAAACCTATCTCTATAACAAGTTTAAGAAAAGTTCTAAAAAATATTGCTAGAACAATCTTCTATCATGAATTAGCAACAAAACAAGCTACTATAAACTTCCACAATGTTAACAAAGAACTTGAAGAATTAAAAGCTCAAAACTCTTACATGGAAGCTATGCAAAGATCTGCCCAAGAGAAGCAAAAACTTGTAATTAGAAATGACAAAGAAAAACTTGAGAACTTCGATATAGATATTTACTATAAAACCATAGAAACTTTAGGTGGAGACATCTATGGGGTGTATAAAGTTGATGAAAATAAAACAATTACATATATTATTGACAGTATGGGCAAAGGAGTCTCTGCTTCAATAATTCCTTTACTTTCTGTTGCCTACATTAACAGAACTTTAGATAAATCTTTGGCTAAAGGAAACTACTCTTTTACGAAGCTAGTTGAGTTTTTTACAGACTATATTAAAGACTACCTACTAGAAGAAGAGTGTGTAAATATCTCTTTTGTGGAAATTGACACCCACAGAAGAACTCTAACAAAATCAAGTTTTGGAATGTTTCCAATTCTTCTTTTAGATAAAGCTTTAGATGAAGTTGAACAGATAAGAACAGAAAACCCTCCATTTGTAAAAAGAAATGGTAAAGAAGCTAATATCACTGTTAATAAGCTTCCAGAAAGATTTTCTCTTTTTATGTTTACTGATGCCCTTGCAAATTGTGAAGAATTCACGTTTGAGGGTCTTATAAATATGTTCAAAAGTGGTTCAAAATCTCACCAATTTGCCGATAGATTATTCGAACATAAGGAGAGCAACCATGTTTCGGATAAAGAAGATCTTACAATTATTAAAATCACCTCAAAAGAGTAACTATTAAATCGCTAATTTTGTTAGCGGTTGCCTCCATAACAATATACGCTAACAGTTATATTAGAGTTTTATCCAAAACCACCCATGAACCAATCTATAATGTTCAAGTTATAACAAAAGATGGAGTTGAAACATCTGATTTTTTAGGAAAAGTCAAGATCTCTCCAGATCTTAATAACAGTGAACTTTTTATCAAATCTGCTGGATATAGACAAATTAACACAACTTTTCAAAATGGCTCTAAAATCTATCTTGAAGAGTTTACTCCAAAAGCTCTATATGTCTCTTTTTGGGCTCTTTATAGTAAAAAAAGAGTTGATGAAATTATCAATATTGTCAACACCACTGCTGTTAACTCTTTAGTTATAGATGTTAAAAACGAGTGGGGTGAACTTCAATATATAAGTCAAGTTCCTTTGGCAAAAGAGATAAAAGCCTCAAGAGGAAGAGTTGTTAAAGATCTTAAAAAAACTGTAGAAAGATTTAGAAAACTTGGCATCTATCTAATCGCAAGACACGTTGTATTTAAAGACGATAAACTGGCTAATTCAAAAGTTACTATGGCAATAAAAAAAGAAGGTATCCCTTGGAAAGGAAATGATAAATTAAGCTGGACAGACCCTTACGATACTGATGTTCATGAATATAATATAGCTATTGCAGAAGAGATCGCAAGTTTAGGTTTTGATGAAATACAATTTGACTATATTAGATTTCCTGGGGTTGCTGGACTTGAACTTAAAAAGCTTAATATTGAGAAAAATAGGGTATCTGCGATTACAAGCTTTTTAGAAAAAGCCTATAAAAGACTTTCTAAATCTGGTGTATTAGTTTCTGCTGATGTCTTTGGTTATGCTTGTTTAAACAGTAATGACACAGGTATTGGACAAACATTAAGTGAAATGACAAAACACGTTGATGTAATTTCACCAATGCTTTATCCTAGTGGTTATGGGAAGTTTTTTCCTCATGTAGATATTGTTCCTGTTGAAGAACCAGGAAAAACTATCTATCACTCTTTAGCAATTGCTGAAGTCAAAGATGGGATTAATCCATTAAAGTTTAGACCTTGGCTTCAAGCTTTCCAAGACTATGCACATGATAAGAGAAAATTTCAAAGAAAAGAGATAAAAGATCAAATAGCTGGAGCTGAAGAGTTTGGTAGTAGCGGATGGATGCTTTGGCACCCTTCCAGTAGATATAAGAAAGAACACATAGATTAATTGTTATAATCTTCTTATTAATTTATCCTTTAAACGATAATCCAAAGGTTAGCTATGGAAAATCCAAAAATTAAAGCACATTTTCGAATGGAAGAGCGTTACGAAGGTCTTCAGTTAGTCTACGGACTGAATGATGAAAAACAAACAATTCTAGATGCAATTGAGAAAGTTAAAAATCAAACTGGCTTAAATCCTGATATTTTTGAAAACAACGATCCTAAACATCCAGAAAAAAGAGCTATCTATTTAGAATTTCACGATGATTATGATAGAGAAGGTGGAGAGTTTTTTGAAGAGATTTTAAAAATCCTTCATGTTGAAAAATGTAACTAGAATTTCAAATAAATTTTAATTATATTTAAAAAGTTTTTCACAAAAAAAATATAAATTTTTCGTGAAAAACCCTTTCCAAAAAAAATTTTTTTTACTACAATAACACTTCAAGAAAATACGGAGTGAATTTATGATCGAAATGGTTAGTAAATCAAGACTAGATAGAGAAACTACAGAACTTTTAGAAAAAAAATACCAAAAAGTTTTTTTAACAGCTGAGGAAGTTGAGGAAGAGACATTAGTACCTGCAAGTACAGTGCCATCAACATCTGATAAGCCTCATACATGGTTATTAAGAGATGTTGTTGAATTCTTAAATAAGCCTTTTTACAATAAAGAATTAAATAGAATGGCTAAGCCAGAAAAAAAGAGATATATCATCTCTACAACAACTGCTACGCTAAATAAATATTGGGAAAGATCTGAAACGCCAGAACTTCTAACAGCTTAGTTTTATGCCGAAACCTCTATGGTTTCGGTCTTATCTTACAAATAGAGAAATCAAATAGACAACGATAGAGAAGGCAACAACCTTAGCTAAAACGCTATCTTCATTTCTTGAAGAGTTTTTATATCTTTTTAATTTTGTTTCACAATTTGGGCACACCCCAACATCTGGTTCATTATGATAGAAGATCACTTTAGGAATAACCTGTTCTTTGCAAGATTTACAAAGTGTTAGTTGATTAGACTTGTATTTAGTTCCAGAATGAATTGCTGCTGACATTTTACTTGCCTTTTTGTTTAACCTAAACATAAAAAGCAATACCCATTCCTAATTTTTCCAATTAAATCCCCAACATTTTGCTAGGGAAATGATAGTGTAATTTAGGTAAAATACACGACATATAATTTAAAGGTTTTATGAGTGGAATTAATACTTCCTAAACAGAAATTTTTTAACGTTTTTGTTAACGAAATAAAGCACCAAGGGTGCGAGGGCACTCTGTCGAAGAGTCCTTTTTGCGACTTTGTTCAAAAAGGAATTAAATAATGAAAAAAATAGCCCTAGTGGGAAAACCCAATGCAGGGAAAAGCTCTTTATTCAATAGATTTTTAAAGTTCCGTGACGCTATTACAAGTGACGTTGCAGGAACAACAAGAGATGTAAAAAAAAGAGAAGCACAGTTTGGAAATGAATCTTGTGAACTTATTGATACTGGTGGTTTAGAAGATAGAAACGACATGTTTAAAGATGTAAAGAAAAAAGCCATAGAAGCTGCCACAACATCTGATATTATTCTCTACGTAATTGATAGCAAAGTTGCACCAGATGAAGAAGATAAAAAACTATTTTACTCTTTGCAAAAAGAGGCAAAACAGATTGCACTTATTGTAAATAAAGTGGACAATGATGCTCATAAAGATAGACTTTTTGACTTTTATGCTTTTGGAGCAGATAACTTTTTTCCAATTTCGGCTTCTCACAACAGAGGAGTTGGAGAGTTAGAGATCTGGATTGAGAATGAGTTAAGAGGAAATGCACCTGTAATCTTAGATCAAAGTGGTGATGATTTTGATAATTTCTTAGATAACTTTGACGATTCTGGTGAGCTAATTCCTGAAATGCCAGAAGAGGAAGAAGAGGATAAAGACATTAAAGTTGCCATTATTGGTAGACCAAATGTTGGAAAAAGTTCTTTACTTAATGCGTTAATTGGAGAAGAGAGATCTGTTGTAAGTCCAATTGCAGGAACAACAATTGATCCTGTTGATGAGATTATGACTTACAATAATCAACAAATCACTTTCGTTGATACAGCAGGGATTAGAAAAAGATCTAAAATTCTTGGTATTGAAAAGCTGGGTCTAAATAGAACAGAAAAGATGCTTGAAAAAGCAGATATTGCTCTACTGACTTTAGATGTAAGTGCTCCTTTTATGGAACAAGATGAGAAGGTTGCAGGACTGATTGAAAAGTATGGTCTTGGATGTATTATCGTTCTTAATAAATATGACATTGCCCATGATGAGTATGAAAAGTTAGAAGAGGAAATTAGACTAAAGTTTAGATTTTTAGAGTACGCACCAATTGTGACAGTATCAGCTCTAACAAAAAAAAGAACTCATAAGCTTAATGACATGATTTTAAATGTGTATGAGAACTACACAAGAAGAGTAACAACTTCAAAATTCAATGAGATTATTAAAAATGCGATGATTAAACACCATCCACCTGCGTACAACAAAACGAAAGCATTGAAGATCTACTACGCTACACAGTTTGAGATAAAACCACCAAGGTTTGCCCTTGTTTGCAACTACCCTAAAGGTTTCCACTTTAGCTACCTTAGATATTTGAAGAATCAGATTAGAGAAGCTATTGATTTTGAAGGTACTCCAGTTGTACTGATTCCAAGGCAAAAAGGTGGAACTAGAAATGCTGATGAAGCTAATGATGAAAACATTATTTAAGGATTCTTAGCGAAGCTATAGCTTTTTGCAATTACGCTTTGCTTCATGTGAGAAGAATTAATTTTGGAAGTTGTTCCAGTGGAACTTCACAGGGACGAGGACAAAATAAGGAGATATTAAAACGTGATCGATATAAAACTTGTACAAAATGAATTTGACAAAGTATCAGAAAACCTTTCAAAAAGAGGTGTTTCTAAAAAACTTTTAGAAGAGCTTAAAAAACTATCTTTAGATCTAAAAGCTGCAAAAAAATCTTTTGAAGAGAAAAAAGCAGAACAAAACCAACTATCAAAACAGTTTGGTGTTTATAAGAAAGAGGGAAAAGATATTGGAGAGCTTCAAGGTCAAATTGGAGCACTAAAAGAAGAAATTGGAAAAGCTAACGAAGCGCAGAACATTTTAGAGGAGGATCTGAACAAAGTTCTTTTACAGATCCCTAACCTAGTGGATGACAGCGTTCCTGTTGGTGCTGATGAAGAAGAGAATGTTGAAATTAAAAAAGTTTTAACACCTCCATCTTTTGATTTTGAACCAAAAGCTCACTATGAAATTGGCGAGAAGTTAGGTTGGCTAAACTTTGAAAAAGGTGTAAAACTGGCAAAAAGTAGATTTACAGTTTTACAAAATGAAGCTGCTAAATTAGAAAGAGCTTTAATTAACTATATGCTTGATTTTAATAAAGCAAGAGGTTTTGATGAAGTTTGGCTTCCTGCTATTGTAAATAGAGAAGCGATGACTGCAACAGGACAACTTCCAAAGTTTGAAGAAGATCTCTACAGACTAAACGAAGAAGCAGAACTTCCAGAAAATGATCTTTTCTTAATTCCTACAGCAGAAGTTCCTTTGGTAAATCTTTTTAGAGACGAGATCTTAAAAGAGGAAGAACTTCCAATTAAGATGACTGCTTACACTCCTTGTTTTAGAAAAGAAGCTGGGAGTGCTGGAAGAGATACAAGAGGGATGATTAGACAACATCAGTTTGATAAAGTTGAGCTGGTAACAATAGCAACTCCAGAAAAAAGCGATAAAATCTATGAAGAGATGATAGCTTGTGCTTCAGATCTTTTAACATCTTTAGGACTTGCCCATAGACATGTACAACTTTGTACAGGAGATCTTGGATTTGGCGCAAATAAGACTACAGATCTAGAAGTTTGGATTCCATCAGAAGATAGATATAGAGAGATTAGTTCTATATCGAATGTTGGAGACTTCCAAGGTAGACGGGCAAAAATTAGATACAAAAAAGACAAGAAAAACACTTTTGTTCATACACTAAATGGTTCAAGTTTAGCTGTAGGAAGAACACTGATTGCAATAATGGAAAACTTCCAAAATCCTGATGGAACAGTAGAAATTCCTGAAGTTTTAAAAGAGTATATAAAGTAAGTAACAAATAGATGGCAGAAGAAGAAAACCTTGAAGATCTAGAGAGTCACGATGATGGTGATGTTATCATCCTTAAAGATGGTGAAGATCTTTTTGAGGATGATGAAAATCTAGAAGAGGAGTTTAGTGAGGAGAACAAAGAGAAACCTCTTATTCCTCCTGCTCTTATAGAATTTTTACAAAACCCAAAAGTCAAACTTGTTGGGGCTATTTTTCTTCTTTTTATTGTCATGTTTATTATTTACAAAATAACAGTTCCATCAACAGAGCCTATCAACCCTTATGAAGATGCAGAGACGATTGCTAGATCTTTAAATGAAAAAGATTTAATCGAAGAAGATCTTAGCCTAAATAGTGTAGAAAAGCTGATAGCAAAAGCTACAATTCTTTATGAAAAAGGTGAAAAACTCAAATCTTTAGATCTTTTTAACAAAATTGCAATCTATAATGAGTCTCTTTCTTGGTATAACTTAGGTGTTGTAAAGCTAAGACAGAAAGATTATGAAAATGCGGTAACTGCTTTTGTAAAAGCTTTAAATAGTAACGAGCATAGATGTGAAAGTGCTTTGAATGCTGCCGTCTGTTCTTTAATTCTTGGAAGAAAAAGAGATTTTGACTACTACATTAAAATCGCCTATGAAAGCCTTCCAGATAGAGCAACTTCACCTTTATACTCCTATCTTTACACAGTAATTAATCACTACAAAAATAGACCTTTGCAAGTAATAGTAGGTTCTGAAAAAGAGACAACCGACAAATACAATACATATAGACATAGAGTAGCAGTAAAATCCTATCTTCTTTTGGGAGATGATAAAAATGCTATTGAACATTTAGAACTTAGTAAAACAAGAGATGATTTTTTAACCCT
>JAOXRY010000413.1 GCA_025800305.1 Campylobacterales bacterium
GCCATATCAGCTAAGATTTTTCTATCTAGCTCAATGTTAGCTAATTTAAGACCATTCATAAATCTCGAATAGTTAATATCATTTAATCTACAAGCGGCATTGATTCTTACAATCCAAAGTTTTCTAATATCTCTTTTTTTAGCTCTTCTATCTCTATAAGCATATACTAATGCATGCTCTAAAGCTTCTTTAGCTTTTCTGTAGTGTCTACTTCTACCAGCATATTGACCTCTAACGGCTTTTAAAACCTTTTTGTGTCTTGCTCTTCTAACTGTTCCAGTTTTTACTCTTGGCATTTCTTTCCTTTCTTTACCATAATACTATATATCCCAAATCTTCAAATAGGAATTTATATTTGGTGTTGACTTTTGTCAAACTTGTCCATATTTAAATGGAGGGACTAAACTTAGATGTAAAGCTATTAAGCCTTACATAACATTTTTTTAACTCTGTTTTCATCTACTGATGCAACAGATTGTGGATTTCTAAGATTTCTCTTTCTTTTTTGGCTCATTTTAGTAAGGATGTGGCTTCTAAAAGCACTTCCTCTTTTGATTGCACCATTTTTTTTCACTTTAAATCTCTTTAAAGCTCCACTATTAGATTTCATCTTTGGCATTGTAAGTCTCCTTTCTTAATTTTGATCAAATTGCCATTTGATCTTTCCAATTACGGAAAAAAGTTTGAGATTTTACTTAAATTTGACTTTATTTTTCTTTAAGTGAGCTTTTTTATTTCCAGATCGGAA
>JAOXRY010000331.1 GCA_025800305.1 Campylobacterales bacterium
GCCAAAACTTGATGGAATCGAAGCTGGAAAAATTATAAAAAAAGAGTCTAAAAAAACAAAAATCATCTTTTTAACGGCCTACTCAGATACAAAAAAACTTCTCAGTGCGATAAGGGTACAAGCCAGTGATTTTCTCATCAAGCCAGTAAGCCGTTCTGAGTTAAAAAATGCATTGGACAAAACAATATCAATAATAAAAAAAGAGAATAAAGACAATAGATTAATAATAGATTTCAACTTACAGATCTCAATTGATATAGAAAACGGTTTAATTTACAAAAAAGGTCAGCTTATAGATATGACAAAAAGTGAAGTAGACCTTTTAAAGTTTTTTTGTAAATATCAAAATCAAATTGTTTCAAAAATAGATATTTTCAACTACGTTTGGGATGACTTGGAAAAAGAATTCAGCGATGTAAGTGTACGTAATCTAGTTATGAATCTAAGAAAAAAAATCCCTGAAGGGCTTATAGAAAATATCTATGGTGGTGGTTATATTTTTAAGATCTAAAAACAGATCTTAACCTCTCATTTAGTACAATAAAGCTATGAATTATGAAGACATTAAAAAACTACTATTTAAGATAGATCCTGAAACTGTTCATACAACTGTTGAGAAGCTAACAGGTCTGGCGACTTATTGTCCTTTTGTTTCTGGTTTCATGACAAAACAATCATTACATGAAGATGATATTCTTGTCCAAGAGCTTTTCGGAACCACATTTAGAAACCCTGTTGGACTAGCAGCTGGATATGACAAAGATGGAAAGATGGCTGGATTTTTACCAGCTTTAGGATTTGGTTATATTGAAGTTGGTACTGTAACTCCTCTTCCTCAAGATGGAAACCCAAAACCAAGACTTTTTAGACACCCTGAAGATGAGACTTTACAAAATGCCATGGGATTTAATAACGGTGGTATGGTAGCATTGGAAAAAAGATTGGAAAAGATTACTCCAAATGTTATTCCTATTGGTATCAATATTGGTAAAAACAAACTCACAACTCCTGAAAATACAATCGATGATTATAAAAAACTTGTATCAAGGTTAGAAAGTTACGGAGACTATCTTGTTGTAAATATATCTTCTCCAAACACCCCAGGGCTAAGGGATCTTCAAAGTGAAGAGTTTATTGAGAATCTTTTTAAAGAGATCAAACCACTTACACAAAAACCTATCTTTCTAAAAATTGCTCCAGATCTAGAGATTGATACAGCTGTCTCTCTTTGTAAAAAAGCAGTAGAAAGTAAAGCTGATGGAATTATTGCTACAAATACAACAAACGATTACTCTTTGATTGATGGTGTAGAACACATGGGTGGACTTAGTGGAAAAGTCTTAACAGAAAAAAGTGGAGCACTTTTTGAAGAAATCGCAAAAGAACTTTATAAAAAGACAACATTAATCAGTGTTGGTGGAATTGATAATGGTGAAGAAGCCTATAGAAGAATTAAAGCTGGTGCTTCTTTAGTACAGGTTTATACTGCTTTAATTTACAAAGGACCTGCTCTTTTAAAAGAGATAAATTCAACAATCGCAAAGAACTTAGAAAAAGACGGTTTTAAAAACATAAAAGAGGCAATTGGTGCAAATAGGTAGTTATGAAAGCAGTTTTATTAGTATTAATGACGGTTGGAGTTTTGATGTCTAAATCTCTACCAAAACACTATACACAAACACTGGAAAATGGATTAGAAGTTGTTGCAATTCCTCTTGAGAATGACACTGATGTTATTAGTATCGATGTATTTTATAAAGTTGGAAGCCGTAATGAAGTGATGGGAAAAAGTGGTCTAGCTCACATGCTAGAGCATATGAACTTCAAATCAACAAAAGAGCTTAAAGCTGGAGAGTTTGATAAAATCGTAAAAGGTTTTGGTGGAGTAAATAATGCCTCTACTGGGTTTGATTATACTCACTACTATATCAAATCAAGTAGTGGAAATCTTGATAAATCTTTAAATCTTTTCTCTGGAATGATGCTAGATCTTAAACTAACAGATAGCGAATTCCAACCAGAGCGGGATGTTGTTATGGAAGAGAGAAAGTGGAGAACTGATAATAATCCTATGGGACTACTGTACTTCAAACTTTTTAACACAATCTATGACAGCCACTCATATCACTGGACACCGATTGGTTTTATTGATGATATAAAAAACTGGAAGATTGAAGATCTTGAAGAGTTCTATCAGACGTATTACCAACCTAAAAATGCCATTTTACTTGTAAGTGGAGACATTGACAAAGATGAAATCTTTAAACTGGCTAAAAAGAGATTTGGAAAGCTAAAGAATAGAAAAGAGATTCCTTCAAGAGTGGTTATCGAACCAGAGCAAATGGGTCCAAAAAGAACTTATATTGAGTATGAAAGCCAAGTTGAGATGCTTGCAATCGCTTGGAGAATTCCAAACTTTGAATCTAAAGATACAACGTATCTAAATGCTGTTGGAGAGATCTTATCCAGCGGGAAAAGCTCAAGACTTCAAAAACTTCTTGTGGATAAGAAAAAGCTTGTAAACTCTGTATATGCATATGCAATGGACTTAAAAGACCCTGGTGTATTCATGGTGATGGCTGTTTGTAACCCTGGGGTGAAAGCTGAGACTGTTGAGAAAGAAGTTTTAAAAGAACTCAAAAAGCTTGGAGACAAAGGTGTTTCAAAAGCTGAACTTGACAAGCTAAAGGTAAATACAAAAGCTGATTTTATCTACTCATTAGAAGCTTCTAGCAATGTTAGCAATATTTTCGGTTCATATCTTGTAAGAGGAAATTTAGACCCTCTTTTAGAATATGAAGAGATTATTGAGAATTTAGAAAACGATGATATTAAAAAAAGTACAAAAAAATATCTTGTAGAGAAAAGCTCAACTACGGTTATATTAAGAAAAGATGATGAGACTAAGTAAAAAAGATATTCAAATCATTAAAAGTACTATTTTAGAGTACATTAAAGATGGGAAAATATATCTTTTTGGGAGTCGTGTTGATGATAGTAAAAAAGGTGGAGACATAGATCTACTTGTAGAAACTCAGCAAAACATTGGTTTAAAAGAAGAGCTAGAAATACTTTCTAAACTAGAATTAAATGGAATAATAAGAAAGGTAGATCTTTTGATAAAAACACCTTTTAGAAAACAAAACGCTATCTTTGATTCAATTGAATCTACAAAAGTAGCATTATGATCCAAGATATTCTAGCAAAAATAGATCTGCATCTTCAAAGAGCTAAAAGTGCATCTTTAGAAATTAAAGACTGGCAAAAAGATCTCAATAGTAATATTTTTGAAGATTATGAAAAAGTAAAAACAGTAGATAGTTTTATCTACAGATTTATCAAACTTCAAGATTTAATGGGAGATAAACTTTTTAGAATTTTACTTGATGAACTTGGAGAATATAAAGATAATATGTCCTTACTAGATGTTTTAGACAAGTTAGAAAAACTTGAACTAATTGAAGATAGTTCTCTTTGGATTGAATATAGAAAACTAAGAAACAAACTCACCCATGAATATCCCAACAATGAAGATGAAATTATAGAGGGAATTAAGCTTTCAATAGAAGCTTTTGAGGGTCTTGAAAAGATATTAGATACAATCAGAAGATATGTATCAACTAAAAATCTTTAGGTATTTTCTCGATAAATGGATTACTGTTTATTCAACTCTTTAATAACCTGATAGGCTTGATTTATCTCTTGGGTTTTAGCTGTTGCCTCTTCCATGTAGCTTTCATCTTTATCTTGTGACTTGATAATATCTGGATGGTATTTTCTTACCAATTCTCTATATCTTTTTTTCACAGTATCAAAACTATCTGTTTCATTTACACCTAGGATTTTATAAGCTTCTTTGAGGCTCATACTCTCCTGTTTTCCACTCATCTTATTTTTAAATCTATTGACCATAGCTTTGTAATGTTCAGGAGAAATTCTAAGTTCTGCCACGATAATTCTTAAGATCTTATCTTCTGCATCGTCAATCCCATTATCCACATAGGCTAATTGAATTAAAAAACCTACAAACTGTCTACGTTTTAAAACACTTCTTCCAAGTGCCTTATTTAAAGCCCTAGCTTTCTCTTTTGTATCATCAATTCTTCCTTTCTCTTCATTGAATATATCTTTTAAAATATCTCTGGCTTTCTCTTTTTCAGTAAAGACTTTTGAGATATCATCAAACATAATCCCAATAAGTTGAGCTTCTAACTCTTGAACTCTTCCATCTGCTTTGGCAACTTTTGCAACAAGTGCAACAAACAGCCCCAGTTCACTTTGTCTAAAGAAATCTTTATTTTTTACTAGCTCGTTTAACTGTTTTCTTTTGTAGTATTTATAAACTCTAAATCCTACATAAACGGTAGCTATTAAAGAGATCGTAAAAAGAAAATTCACTATAAAGATGTAGTAAAGAACCATTAAAACTATTCCAAGATAAATCCATTTTTTATACTTATTCATTGTTCACCTAAAATTGAAATTGTGTAGATCTTAACATAAGTCAAAACATAGTTAAAACACTCTTATGAAGATTAAGATAAAATAGTAGGATTTTAATAATTTAACAACTGTAAAAAGGTACTAAATGACTCCAATCACTGGTGCAATGACTGCGTTAATCACGCCACTTAAAAATGGTACGGTTGATGAAGAGACATATGAAAAACTGATTAAAAGACAGATAGAAAATGGTATCGATGCTGTTGTTCCTGTTGGAACTACAGGAGAGAGTGCAACACTTACATATGAAGAACATAAAAAATGTATTGAGATAGCTGTTGCAACTTGTAAAGGTACTAATACAAAAGTAATAGCAGGAGCTGGAAGTAACGCTACTCATGAATCTATAGAATTGGCAAAATTTGCCCAAAGTGCTGGTGCAGATGAGATTCTTTGTGTTGCTCCATATTACAACAAACCTTCACAAGAAGGTCTATACCAACATTATAAAGCAATTGCAAATAGTGTTGATATAGGTGTAATGCTATACAACGTTCCAGGAAGAACATCTGTAGATCTTACAGCTGAAACTGCAATCAGACTTTTTGATGATGTAAAAAACATCAACTCAATCAAAGAGGCTACAGGTTCATTAGAAAGAGTTGTTGAAATCAACTCACAAAGACCTGATTTTGCAATTATCAGTGGTGATGATGCAATCAACTACTCTATCATGGCAAATGGTGGAAAAGGTTGTATCTCTGTAACTTCAAATCTACTTCCAGATATGGTTGCTAAGACAATTCACTTAGCAGCTGAGGGAAAACTAGAAGAAGCAAAAGAGATGAGCAATAAGCTTTATCCAATCAATAACGTAATGTTTATTGATTCAAATCCTGTCCCTGTAAAAACAGCGATGTATATAGCAGGTCTTATCCCAACACTGGAGTTCAAACTTCCATTAGTTGGGATAAGTGAAGAAAATCTAAAAATTTTAAAAGAGGTGGTAAAAAAATATGTATGAAGGTAAAACTTTAGTATTAAGTGGTGGAACAAAAGGTATTGGTAAAGATATTATCTACAGATTCGCAGAAAAAAAATGTGACATCGCTTTTACATACAATTCAAACGAAGAAGAAGCAAAAAATATTGCTTTTGATTTAACACAAAAATATGGGATAAAAGTTAAGTATTACAAATTAAATATCTTAGAGCCAGATGAGTATAAAGATCTATTTAAACAAATCGATGAGGATTTTGATAGAGTTGATTATTTTATTTCTAATGCAATTATCTCTGGAAGACCAGTTGTTGGTGGTTTTGCTCCATTTATGAGACTAAAACCAAAAGGAATGAATAATATCTATACAGCAACTGTTCTAGCATTCGTAGTTGGTGCACAAGAAGCTGCAAAAAGAATGATGAAAGTTGGTGGTGGTGCTATTGTTAGTTTAAGTTCAACTGGTAACTTAGTACACATCGAAAACTATACAGGTCACGGTTCTTCTAAAGCTGCTGTTGAGACTGTTGTTAAGTATGCAGCACTAGAACTTGCTTCTGAGAATATTAGAGTTAATGTTGTTTCTGGTGGACCAATCGAAACTGACGCTCTTAAAAAATTCCCAGATTACGACAATCTAAAAAAAGGTATCGTAGATAGAACTCCAATGGGAAGAATTGGACATCCTGATGATATGGGTGGTGTTGCACTATTTTTATGTTCAGAAGATGCAAAATGGATCACTGGGCAAACAATCGTTGTTGATGGTGGAAGCACTTTTAGCTAATGGTATATAATTAATGAATTTGCCAAATCAACTAGCTCTTTTTAGGATTTTATTAGCTCCTTTAATGTTGCTATTTTTCATAGAGAGAGACCTGCCAATCTTTGAGGGTTGGCACCCTACTTGGCTTGATTATTTTGCTGCTCTCATCTTTGTTATCGCTTCTGTAACAGATTTCTTCGATGGTTTTATAGCACGTCGTTGGAATCAAATGACAAAACTTGGAGCTATTTTAGATCCATTAGCAGATAAAATGCTTGTTCTTGCAGCATTTTTAGGTCTAATGTATCTAGACAGAGCAGATGGTTGGGCTGTATTTTTAATCCTTAGCCGTGAGTTTTTCATCACTGGACTTAGAGTGGTTGCTGTTAGTGAAGGAATCAATGTTGCGGCATCTTTTGCTGGAAAAGCCAAAACTGTTATTCAAATGATTGCTATTGGTTTTCTAACAATGCAGTGGATGTTTGGAGATATCCTGTTATGGATAGCAGTTGCTATTACTCTTTATTCTGGCTGGGAATATACAAGAGACTACTTCAAGGTTGCTAATAAATAGATGGGACTATTAACTTCTTTATTAGTTCTGTCATTTTTAATATTTGTACACGAACTAGGACACTTTTTAGCAGCACGATACTTTGGCATTCATGTTGAAGTTTTCAGTATTGGATTTGGAAAAAAAGTCTATAAAAAAGTAGTTGGTAAAACAGAGTATGCTCTTTCTGCAATTCCACTTGGTGGATATGTAAAGATGAAAGGGCAAGAGGACTTAGATCCTCTTACTCAGTCAAACGATGATGATAGCTATAACTCAAAACACCCGTTCCAAAGAATAGTTGTTTTACTAGCAGGTCCTTTTGCCAACTTTTTAACAGCTTTTGTTCTTTATGTAATTGTCGCCATGAATGGTTTTATGGTTCTTTCTCCAACAATAGGAAAGACAATAGAAGACTCTCCTGCATTTCATGCTGGACTTCAAAAGGGTGATATTATTCTTGATATTAACCGTATTAAAATTAATGAGTGGAAAGATGTAAGCAAAGCTGTAAAAGATCCACAAAGCCAACTGGATATCATCATCTTTAGAAATGGGGTTGAAAAACAGTTTTTTCTCTATCCAAAAGTATTGGAAAGTCAAACAATTTTTGGTGAAACTGTTCAAAAACCGATGATTGGTATTGCACCAAGTGGTGATACCAAAACTATTTACTATAGTTTTGGTGAATCCTTTAGTGTAGGAATTGAAAAAACAATTGAATCAAGTAAAATGATTTTCTTAAGTATTGTAAAACTTATTGAAGGTGTAATCAGTCCTGATAACCTTGGTGGAATCATCTCTATTATGGATGTAACAGCCAAAGCTAGTGATGTTGGAATAACAGCTCTTATGCTTTTAACAGCTCTTATTTCTGTAAACCTTGGTGTTCTAAACCTTCTTCCAATTCCTGCTCTTGATGGTGGACATATTGTTTTTCAAACCTATGAACTTATCTTTAAGCGACCTCCAAGTGAAAAGATCTTAGTTCAACTTACCATTGC
>JAOXRY010000346.1 GCA_025800305.1 Campylobacterales bacterium
CATCAATACAGATGGAAGATGTCAAGCAGTTCTTTTCTAAAAACGTAGATGAGAAGAGAAAGCCACGAGGAGAGAATAGTTTTGTAGCACCTTCGCCGTATTGGGAGTATCAGCTAGATTTAATTGTATATCACCAAATGATGTAGAAAACAAAAGTTCAGAGTTGGTTTGGTATTGATAGATCTTTTTACTAAATATGCTGTAGTCATACCTATCAAGAGTAAGCAACCTGATGATATCTTTAGCGGGAATAATGGAAGGTATAAAGAAAATGGGTAAGAAACCAAAAATGATATATAGCGATGAAGAAAGTAGTTTGAAAACTGAAATGATTACAAGTTATTTAGAAGAAGAAAAGATAGAACTACACAAAACACGAGGACACCCCGCCTTTGCTGAAAGATTTATTAGGACGTTCAAAGATAAATTATATAAAAGAATTGAGAACGATGAAAAAAAGGGCAAAGATAATATCCAATGGATAGACTATATAACTGAAATAATGCT
>JAOXRY010000349.1 GCA_025800305.1 Campylobacterales bacterium
TAGCCATACAACTGGAACTCTATTCATAAGCTCTGCTGCTCTTGCTACAACTGGTGTAAATGTTGCAGGAAGCATAAGCATTGCACAGGCTGCACTTGCCCACTTCATAAAGTCTCTTCTATTAAGACCTTCTGCTTCTAAAACCTTCTCAATTGAAGTTTTTGAAGCAGCCTCTGTCTTCTCAAGCTCATCTAATCTATTTGTCATAAGCTCCATCAGAGAATCATAATATTCGCTACCACGATTGGTATCAACTCTTGATCCTTTAGCACTAAACATCTGCGCTAAAGCCTCTCTCCTATCGACCATGTCTAACTCCTTAGTTCTAGCTCTTTTAATGAATGGCTATTCATTCATAAATGTTAGAAGAAAAATACTTAATAGGATCTTAAAAACTGAATTTAAATTCATTTTTTTTAGTTAAGATTATTTTTTAAGGTTTATTTAATGTGTAGTACAAACAGAGCAAACATCGAAGGTTTTAAAAACGGTTTCTGCCATTTTTCCATTTTCTAAGCCTATCATCGCTTTTTGGGAAATTCCTAGTTTTTCTCTTGTGCCTCCTGCCAAATTCCATTGGGTAGGAGTGATGATTTCATAATTTTTGATTATTCCATTTTCCAGTTCAACCTTGTGAATCAAGCTTCCTCTTGCCGCTTCAATAGCAGAACACCCTTCACCTGTAAGATTTTTTAAACTTATGTTTGGTTTTATATAGGAAGGTTCATTAAGATCTATTTTTTCTAATAACTCTTTACTATGAAGTAAAAGCTGAGGGATCTCACACACTCTTGCTAAAACCCGACTAAACATACTATCACCATATTTTCTATGGCTATCTTTTATAATAGGAGTCTTTTTTACCATTGCCCTTGCCAATGGACCTACTTCGTAGTATTTATCTCTATAAAGTACATTTTTACCAAAAGAGTTAGGGTTCTCATACTCTTTTACGTAGTTTAGATGAAGATTATAATTGGCTCTAGTCTTTACAGATTTTCCACTTTTAAAATAACTATTCTCTCCAAACGCAATAAATCTGTCATAACTCTTCCCAAGATCTTGCCATTGGTTTTTCTTAATTATTTCAAGTGCTTCAGGAAGATCTCCTTCTCTTGAAAATAGCTTTCTTACATCATTGCAAGTTAAAAAATCTTCACTAAAATCTGATACAACCTGAGTTTTAAATAAATCAATTACTTCATCAATATATCGTTCTATCTTAATAAGATCCATAGAAGTAACTTCAGAAACAATTCCTCCAACTACAGCATAAGAAGTATGAGGATATTGACCACCAACTGTAGCAATTGCTTTTGATAAGATCTGGGCAGGTTTTATCCCTTTTACCACATCTTGTTTTTTTCCAAGAAGAGGGAGCATTGTTAAATAGAACCATTTAAAATGATTTTGTATCAACTCAAAATTAAGTGTAAGTTCTCTTATAATCTCTGCTTTTTTTGAGATCTCAATTGAGTCATAACAGCTTTCCAAAGCTTTAACAGTAGCAATTAAATGTGCATGACCACAGATTCCACAAACTCTAGGGTTGATAACCAAAGCATCTTGAGGAGTTTTTCCTTTTAAGATCTCTTCAATGCTTCTTGTTGACATAAACTCAATATCAACATAGTCAATTTTTCTATCTTTGAAACTAAAGTTTAGTTTTGCTTCACCTTCTATTTTTTCTATTAGCTTAATCATCCAACAACTTCTTTTCAAGCCTTTCAATAGTAAAGGCTTTTGTTATTCCTGCAAGAGTTAGATAGCTTCTTTTATTTACCCCAACAGGTAAAGACTCAGGAATTCCCATGTTCTTTTTTGTCTCATAAAAATTCCCTCTTGGAAAATCTGGTTCTGTACATCCCATACAAGGAAGTCCAGATCTTGTTTTTGAGTTTACTTCATTCCATAAAATTTTATTACAACTTCCGTGGGTAAAAGGTGCTTGACAGCCATGGTCGTAGAACATACACCCTTCTAAGCTTCCAAACTTGTGGTTGTCTATCTTGTATTCGAAATATTCATTTCGTACACAGCCATTATGAACTGTATAGGCAAAATACTCTTTTGGTCTTAAGTATTCGTCAAGTTTTAAAGTCAGATCTTTTTTGATTCCATAGAGAGTGTTGACCAGCACTTCAGGATGGATTGGACAGCCTGAAATAGATATGGATTTTTCCTTTATATCTTTGAATCTTTCTACACACTCTTTATTTTTAAAATGTAATCCCGATACATCTTCATAATCACTCTCATTGAAAATTCCACCAAATGATGCACAAGTTCCAACAGTGACAATTTTTTTTACTCTTTTTGAATAGTTTTGGATGATTTCCACAAGAGATTTATTGGCTCTTTTAAGATCTTGGGAGATAGAGCCTTCTATAAGTAAAAGTTCACAAGGCAGATCTTTGGAAACAACTTCTTCCAAAGAATATTCAGAGTTAATGACAGGATGATAGATAAATTCAAAATCTTCTAAAAATTTTTCCAAGTGGGGGTAGTTGAAAAAGGAGTGGGTATTGCCATTACAGGCAATACATGAAAGCCATAAGATCTTGGTTTTAGGCACTTAAAGCTTTATACACATTAAAGGAGATATCATCAACATAACTGTCAAGATCTTTAGGTAAGATTTTCTCTCCATTGAGAAAAACCATCCCACCAAGATATCCCATAAAAAGTCCAAAAGCACTAAAGAAATCTTGATCTCTAAGATCTCCTTTTTGAACACCTTCTTCAAAATAGATCATAATTTCTGTAACAAATTCATTAACACAAATCATACCCTCACAACTCTCTTTAAAAACCTCTCGATTTGAAAGATAGATTCTTAAAAAATAGTCGATCATCTCTGGTTTAATCTGAGCTGTTTTGAAATATACTTCAATGATTTTTCTTGTTTTTTCCTCTGTAGAAAGGTCTGACTCATTTATCTCTTTTAATTTTTGCCCTAAATACCCTGAGATATATCTAATAATTTCCTGAGCTAAAATATCTTTTGACTTAAAATAATTATACATATTCCCAACACTCATTTTTAGAGCTTGGGCAATATCTCCTATTGTTGTTGTGTAGAACCCTTTTGAGGCAAAAAGGTCAAGAGCACAATCCATAATCAGCTCTTTTTTCTTTTGTTTTTTCTCTGACACTTATAACCTTTTTTTATTTTATTTTATATTGTAATACCTAAAAATACCACAACCAAAAGAAAAAGTGTCACTAAAGAACGGTAAATTTTCTTACACGTTTCACATTTTGCTCTTTTCATAAAATAAGGACAATTAAAAAACATAAAGATCACTAAACAAGCTATAAAGCCTTTTATCACAATAATTGGATAAAGTCCTATCTGATAAGAGAGATATCCTCCAGTAAAAATCAAAACCACAACACAAAATAGTAAAAGATACTTCACCTTTGTATATATTTTTTCTCTTTTTTCTTTTTCTAAAAATTTTCTAATTACAAATCTATCAATAAGAATAAAACCTCCAAAGATAGTTGCAAATATTTGATGTAGTAGTATTGTCATAAAATGATTGTATATTTTTTTAATTAAATAGGAGTTAAACTCTCTTATTTAAGTTTCTAAATGATAAAATTTTTCCGTTAAAAAAAAATATTACAAGGAGGCATTATGCCATTAGTAACACAAAAAGCTCCAGATTTTACAGCAAATGCAGTATTAGGTAGTAACGAAATCGTCGATAATTTCAATCTTTATGACAACATCGGTGAAAACGGTGCTGTAATTTTCTTTTACCCACTAGACTTTACATTTGTATGTCCTTCAGAATTAATCGCTTTTGATCACAGATACCAAGAGTTCAAAAAAAGAGGAATTGAAGTAATCGCTGTTTCAATCGACTCTCATTTTACTCACCTTGCATGGAAGAATACTCCAGTTGCAGAAGGTGGAATTGGTAAAGTTCAATACCCAATGGTAGCTGACTTAGATAAATCAATTTGTAAAAACTTCGATGTTCTTTTAGATGCTGGTATTGCTCTAAGAGGTTCTTTTCTACTAGACAAAGACGGTACAATCAGACACGCTGTTATTAATGATTTACCACTGGGAAGAAACATCGATGAGATGGTAAGAATGGTTGATACAATGCAGTTTACAAACGAGCACGGTGAAGTTTGTCCTGCTGGTTGGCAACAAGGTGATGAAGGTATGAAAGATACTCCAGACGGTGTTGCTGAATATTTAGGTAAAAACGCTGATAAACTATAGTCCTTTAACTTTTTAGTTTAAAACCTTGGCGGAGTTCTCCTCCGCCTTTTTATAGTTCAACCTCTTTTAACTCCTCTATCTCATCAGCATAATAACTCTTTTTTCCATCACTATACTTACAAAACTCCCAGCCATTTCCGGAAAAAGATGTATACTTTTTTAAAATCTCGTCATAAACAAAACTATCTTTCACACCCAAATTGTAAATAGTTTTAATACACTCTCCACTTTCTACTTCCCAGATCTTTGCTGTTCTATCATATGAACCTGTTACTATATATCTTCCATCTGAGGTTGCTGTGACGCTTGTTATCCTCTCATTATGTCCTAAAAAAATGTTTTGAAAAATGTTTTTTGGAAGAGATCTCTCTAACTCTTTTAATCCTAACTGGTTTTTATTTAGATTTACAATATCTTTTGTAGGGGAATTTTTAAACTTTGAATATTGTAGTTTTGTATCTGTAAAGTTTGTTTTGGCTAATTTTGTATTTATGAATCTTGTATCATTAAAAGAGGTGTTTTGAAAATTTCCTTTTGAGAGATTACACTTTTTAAATACAGCACCATTTATTTTGCAATTTTTAATTTGTGAGTTTTGTAGATCTATTTTGTGAAACTCTCTTTTTTCTAGATTTTCATTTTCTAAAGTGACTATACCTTTAAGATCTATTTTTCTTTTGGAAAAAAGATAAAAGATTTCAAACCCTAGAAGATTTTTACTACTATACTCTCCTTGAAAAATCTTAGGAAAGTTCTCTCTAAACTTTTCTTGCTCTTCTTTTCTATCTAAAAATATATCCACTAAAAAATCCAAGGTTTCTTTTGATGGAAGAGAAAAGTCTAACTCACCAAATTTCTCCTCTACTATCTTCTCAAAAATTCCCCAAGCCATAAAAAACTCATGTAAAGAGGTATGGGCAAACATAAATTTCTCAATTCCTGGACGAACAATAAAGGTTGCTGTTCTTAAATCATTGCTTAATGTATCTCTTTTTTTTCCTGTGTATTTATTATTGATAGAAGGGTACTTCATTAACCATTCATACAGCCAATCATCTAGTTTCTTATATCCTATCTCTCTTGTTTTTTCCTTCCACAAAAAAAGTGAGAGATCTCTCATCACTCTTGGTTTATGGGACTCTTCAAAAATATGCTTTCCATAGTCTCTTGCTAACCACTCATCTATTATATTAAAGTAGATTGTCCCGCTATTTACAGTTCTCCCCGCTACTTGTTTCTCTTCAAGTTTTTTTATTTGAGAAGTAATAAGTTTTAAAGTAAATGGTTTTGTTACCATCTCTTCTAAGTTGTGGATAGAGGTAATGAGATCTTTAAATTTAAAAAAATCAACTCCTATTTTAGAGCAGTACTCTTCTACCTGTTCCCACTTAAAAGGAAGGAGGTTTAAAACCTCAAAGTCTCTTTTTTGATCTTGTTCTCTGGTGTTTCCACTTAAAAGAGAGAATTGCTCTTTCAGTGTAGGAAAGTAGTTAGTTCTACAACTGATTAAGACTTTGTTATAAACATCTTTATCTTCAATAAAGGCAACTTTTCTTAACTCTCTAATAAAACTATCAGCCCTTCTTTTATCCTCCAAGTGAACCAAAACTTCATCAAGACCATCAAAGATGATAAAGACATTACCTCTTTGTATCTCTTTTTGTATTTGGATAAAAGAGGTATAATTTGAAAATCTTGTTTCTGATTTTTTAACTACTGTTTCTATTATCTCTTCAATAAAAAAGTCTTTATCAATCAGTGTGCTTCCTGCAAAAAACCTTAGATCTAAATAGATTGGAATAGGTAGAGATTTATTCTTTTTTCTCAGCTTTATTAAATCAAGAGCAACTTTCATACAGCTAAAAGTCTTCCCCATTCCCGAATCTCCCAAAAGAGCAAAATATTTTTTTCCTTCACTATTTTGATACCATGTTGTAATATGACTTACAACATCAACACCATTTCCTCCAATGTGAATCTCACTATCTTTAACAGCTTCTGGGTTTATCAGCCTAGCTTTTGTAGCAATAAAATCTTTTGTATCACACTGCTCTTTTGCCTCATCACAAGAGATAAAAGGAACCATTTCTGCAGCTGATTTATACTCTCTTCTCATCTCACCTTTTATGACACTTTTATAGATACTATCTGCTAAGGAACTGGCAAAATCTACCTTTGTTTTACCTCTACAATCTCTATAAGCTTTTTGGTTATATTGAAAAAAGTATTTTTCTTCAACCTCTTTTAAAGAAGCATATTTATTGTGTTCTAGTTTATAGATAAATACAGGAAGGGCAAACTTTCCATTCTCTCCAACAAAATGAGGAAGTTCTTTTGTTTTAATATAGTTACTATTGATAAAATTTTGAGAAATCATCAAAAGTCCAAAATCACACTTATCTATCACTTCTTTTATTTCACCATCAATACTCTCTCCAGCCAAAAGCTTATGATTATATTTCCATATTTCAAAAGTGATACTCTCATCTATATTATTCAAAAACTTCTCTGTCTCACTAAGTAGTTCTTGAACATATCTATTATCACCTGCGGCATAAGAGACAAAGATTTTATAAAGATTTGGAGATGTTCCTCTATTTTTTGTATAAACTTTTTCATCTAAGTTTCTTGGAAACTTCTCAATCTCTTTTTCAAAATTTGATATTTTAATACTTTCATCTTCTTCAAAAAAAGCAAATTTTTCTGTTAACGGAGTTTTCTGCTTTTTTTCTGAAACTATTTTAAGAGGGATCTTAAGGCTCAATAATTCTTTATTTAATTCATTTTTAAATCTTGAAAACTGGGAGGAGTAGTTTTCTTCACTGCCATTGGGAAAAAGAGAGGTAAAAAGTGTAAAGAGATTAATCCTTCCATTATCTGGTAGGATCTGAAATATCATCTCTACTTTTGAACGGAGTTTGTTATTGGATGTATTCTCAATAAAATTTTCTAGATACTCTTTGCCTTGATTTTTTTTTAATATCATAAAAACTCCTTAAAATTTCTATACAATTTTCAAAAGTGTATTCTAAAAAATCAATAAAGTCAATAAGAAATCAATATAAAGCCATATAAAGTCAATATTATAAAAAATACAAAAATGTAACTTATGGTATTCCATATATTATTTTAAAAAAATGGTATAATATATGTTATTTCATACTTTAGGAGTTTTCTTGATAGAACTTAGTACCCCAGTAGAACTTATAAAAGAGATGGCTGTAAATATTGAAAATGAGAGAAAGTATCAAAAGATTAAACAAAAAGATCTGGCATTCAAAGCTAACATTCCCTACCCTACCTTTAAAGAGTTTATATATAAAGATAAGATCTCTTTTGAAAATCTACTTAAAATTCTTATTGCCTTAGATATGTATGAAAACATAAAAGGGCTTTTGACCAAAAGAGAACCGATGAGTTTAGAAGATATAAAAAATAGAGATACTCTCACAAAAAGGGTTAGTTAGTGAACCGTGAAGTAGATGCTTTTATTTTTGATCAAAAAATTGGAACAATTCTTTATGATTATGGGATTGTCTATTTTGAATACGACAAAATTTTTAAAAGTTCTGGGTTAGAGATCTCTCCTTTAAAACTACCTCTTACATTAAGTGGTGTCTATACAAACAAAGATGATTATTACTTTGAAGGATTAGCAGGGGTTTTTCACGATACCATACCTGATAAGTTTGGTACAAAAGTTATTGAAAAATACTATGAATCAAAAGGGACTCCACCTCACAAATTAAATGTTATAGATAAACTTATGTTTATTGGTAATAAATCTATTGGTGCTATTACATTCAAGCCCTCATCACATACTTTAAACTCAGAAGAGGTGGAATCAATTATTGAACTGAAAGAGTTTTATGAAAATGCCAAAAAAGTTGTTGAAGGTGATTCAATCGAAGTTATTGATGAGATGCTCAATTTTATGGATAGTGCCGCATCAGCAGGAGGGGCTAGAGCAAAAGCTGTTATTGGATTTAACCCTGATAACAAAAAAATGATTAGCGGTGTGAAAAATGATTTAAAAAAAGGCTACCAACACTATATTTTAAAATTTGACAGTGAAAAAGAGAGTGGTAAAAGCTACACTTTTACTAAGCTCGAATATCTCTACATGACTTTAGCTAAAAGATGCGGTATTAATATTCCAGAAATAGATCTCATAGATCAAGGAAACCTTACTCACTATCTAATCAAAAGATTTGACAGAACTAAGCAGAACAAGAGAATCCATCTTCACTCTGTAGCAGGACTCACCCATTCAAACTTTAATATTCCCGGTCATTACTCCTATGACTCTCTTCTTCGCTTAACAAGGCACTTGACAAAAGATCAATCTGCAATAGAAGAGCAATTTAAAAGAGTAGTATTTAATATTATTGGCAGAAACCAAGATGACCATGCCAAAAACTTCTCTTTTCTAATGGATAGCGGCGGTTCGTGGTCTCTCTCTCCTGCTTATGATATTACCTATGCCAATGGAGAAGGTTACACTAAAAATCATCAACTTTCATTAAATGGAAAAACCAATAATTTTAATAAAGAAGACCTTTTAGAACTTGCCACTAAACACTCTATAAAAAAAGAAGACGCAGAGATAATGATAGAAAGAACAAAACATATTCTTTCCTCTTTTGAAGAAAAAGCAAAAGAGTTGGAAATTGATACAGAATTGATTAAAATTGTATCTAAAGATCTTAGACTGGAAATCTAATAATAGAGCTATATCACCTTCAAAAAACACTCTGTAGTAAGCTTTTGTATCTATTAAACGATTTTAATTAAGAAAAACTATTTTTAGCTTGTTATAATCTACTCAATGAAAAAAGAAATTCCTTTAGCAGTAATGCGAATGCAACCGATACATTTAGGGCATAAGCTTCTTATTGAAACCATGTTAGATCTTTGTGATGAGAATACAAAACCTATTGTATGCCTTGGAAGTGTTCAAGAGTTTGGTACTGAAAAAAATCCTTATACATATGAACAAAGAAAAGAGATGGTTGAAGCTGTCTTTGGAAAAGACACACTTATTATCATTCCTTTAAAAGATCTTGGAGCAGTTTCAAAAAAGCAATGGACAGACTTTGTTTTAGGTGAAGTTTCCAAAGTTACAGATCTTAAACCTACAATCTATTTTGCAGGATCTCAAGAAGATACTCTTTGGTGGGATGAAACTCTTCCTACAACAATTGTTAATAGAGATACATTAGGAAGAAAGATTAGTGCAACAGAAGTCAGAAGACGAATCAAAGAAAACGAAAATATTTTTGATATAATCCCTAAAGAAATTAAAGATCTTATTTAAGAAGTGGTTGTGGGTATAAAACTTTTTTTTAGAAAATGGCTTTCAAGTGAAGAAAAACTAACATTTTATGCTTCAGTTTTTACAGCACTAACTGTTTCTGTTGAAACACTTCATCCTGATAAAGTCAATGCATATATAGACTTTGCAGAGAGCTTACAACTTAACGAGTATGATACAGAAGTATTTAAAGAGAGAGTCAAGGAGTATGAAACAGCTATCTTTAGAGAAGATATCCACCTTAATGATTTAATCCAAAAGATTGGAAGAATTGCAAAAAGAAATCCAGAATGGATTGCTGAAATTCCCCTTGAAGCCCTAATGCTTTGTGTTGTCAAAGATGAAATTCTCCAAAGAAGAGTTTTGGATTTTATTATTACTCTTCTCAAAGAAAGTTCTAACTAAATCTGACCTCTTAACTTTCCCCAGGCTAACCCTAAGTACTCATGAAAAGCTTGTCTTGTTCCTCTCATTGTTCCTGAATTAGGGATGGCAAACAGAGTAACTTTTTTTCTTATTAAAAAATCTGTAGGGGCTGGAATTGGTTTTAAACCAACTTTTTTAAACAATCCCATAGATCTAGGCATATGATTAGCAGAAGTGACTAAAGCAAAAGGTCTTTTTTTTACAATCTCTTTTATTAATAATGCTTCATCATGGGTATCTTTGGCTCTCTCTTCAACTATCATATCCTCTTTAGGAACTCCAAGAAATTCTGCCATTTTTGAATACATCACAGCACATGAATAAGGCTCATCGCCTCCATCATATCCAGAAAGAATTAACTTTGCATTTTCAAACTGTTTATAAACAACAATACCCTCATTAAGTCTTGCCAATGAAGTCTTTGCCAATTGACTAGAAATTGGAAATCTCTCATCACACCTCATCCCATTTCCAAGAACTACAACATATTCAACATTCACATCACTCTTTTGAAACTTAGGATATTGATTCTCCAAAGGTTTTAATAAAGCATTGGAAACTAAAGGATGAGACATTAAAAATAACCAAAGAAATGATCCTAAAACAAAGTATTTTCCAGCTTTTATTTGATTTCTAAAAAGAAGTACTAGCCCAATGATTAATAATACAAACCCAATAGACATTGGCATCAAGAAAAAAGATACAAATTTTTTAAGAAGAAAACCGAAACTCAATTACATCCAATCCAATAATTTAACAACTTCATCAACTTGAAAACACTTAATCTTTGATTCATTCATAGGCTTCTTAGCTACTATAGCTTTCTCAAATCCTTGTGCTACTGCCTCTTTCAACCTTCCATCAAGATTAGTAACCTCTCTAATATCACCAATCAAACTAACTTCTCCAAGAAAAATTGTCTTCTCTGAAATAGCTCTATTTTTTAAACTACTTAAAATCGCAGCAATCACAGCAAGATCTATAGCCGTCTCTGCAATCTTAATCCCACCTGCTATATTGATAAAAACATCATAACCATTAAAAGCAATCTCTAATTTTTTCTCTAGTAGAGCTAAAAGCATTGTCAAACGATTATTATCAAAGCCAGTTGTACTTCTTTTCGGGTTTCCATACCCAGACTCACTGACAAGTGCTTGAACTTCAACAGCGATAGATCTTGTCCCTTCTTGGGTAATAGCAATAGCACTTCCTGGTTTACTTCTATTGGATGAATAGAACATCCCACCAAGTTCAGTTGCACTAACAAGCCCTTGTTTGGACATCTGAAAGATCCCAACTTCACTGGTCGAACCAAAACGATTTTTAAAAGATCTTAAAATCCGAATCTCTTTTGAACCATCTCCTTCAAAGTAAAGAACCGTATCAACCATATGCTCCAAAACCCTAGGCCCAGCAATACTTCCCTCTTTTGTAATATGCCCAATAATAAAAATAGTAATACCATTTTGCTTTGCAATCCGCATAAGCTCAAAAGTAATCTCACGAACCTGACTTACACTTCCAGGAGAAGAGTTAAGGTCTTCAGAATATATAGTTTGAATAGAGTCAATTACAACAGTTGAATATTCTCTTTCTTTTAGTTCTGCTTTTATATTTTCAAGACGTATTTCAGAAAGAAGATAGAGATTTGGCTCTTCAGCTCCCAGCCTTTTAGACCGAAGCCTAATCTGTCCACCAGACTCCTCAGCAGAGACATAAAGAACATTTCCACGCTTTGCTAAATTAGCACTAATTTTTAAAAGAAGAGTAGACTTTCCTACCCCAGGACTTCCACCAATCAAAACCAAACTCCCAGGAACAGCGCCACCACCAAGAACAGTATCAAACTCCTCTTCCCCTGTAGTAGTCCTAGTTACATCATCGACCTCAACATCAACAATTGATTGTGCTTTTGATTCTTTTAATGAATCTGGTTTAGATGTAGTTGTTGCTAACTGCTCTTCTGTTACTTCTATAAAAGAGTCCCAAGCTCCACAGTTAACACATTTCCCCATCCATTTGGGAGTTGTAAAGCCACAAGATTGACACTCAAATATTACTTTTTGTTTTTTAGCCAAAATATTTCCTAAATAATAAGTTTTTAGTTTATCAAAGAGGATTTTAAACTCTTTTTGTAATGGAAAGTTAAAAAGGTTGCAAATTGTCATTAATTCGACTATTTATATAAACCACATCCATAATAGTGTCTATTATAAGTAATACATTTAGAGGTCTATAACTTGTATTCTCCTAAAATGGGTATCTACAACATAGAGTTTATTATTATTTACTTTTATATCGTATCCTTGATGAAAGCCATCTATCACTAGTTCAATAAACTTTCCTTCTTTAGAAAATCTCTGAACACGTCCTCCTTTATAATCAAAGACATATATTTCGTCTTCGTCAGTTATATAAAGTGCTACTGGCGCATTAAATCCTCCAGAATTATTAGAAGCTTTGGAACTACCATCCATAGTCCAACCATCAGCTATAGAGCCTTCTTCTTTTTCCCCTATCCAACCAATAAATTTTCCTGTTTTAGAAAATTTTTGTATTCTATGATTCCAAGTATCTGCTACATAGATATTTCCACTTGAATCATTTAATGCATAATGTAAACGATCAAAACCTCCATTGATAGTTGAAACAGACCTTTCTTCATAATAGGTTTCCCACCCATCAGTAATTGAACCATCTTTTTTTGCTCCTATCCATCCTAAGAAAGTTCCTTCTGAAGTAAATTTCATTACTGAATTTGAACTATAATCTGAAACTAAAAGATTACCCTCTATATCAAAGTAGCTTGTTGCAGGACCTTTAATATATTTATCATTTATTATTGTTTGTAAAAACTCTCCTTCTTTGGAAAATTTCTGAATTTTTTTATTAGTATAATCTGTAATATAAAGGTTTCCATCTGAATCAAAAGCAACAGAATGTGGGCTATGTAGAATATTTTTCCCTGGATTTATTTCTTTAACTAAATTATGGTCTTTATCATAAACAAGAACTTTATGAGCCCCAAAATCCGAAATATAAAGGTTTTCCTCGTTATCTATAGTTATTCCAAAAGGACTTTTAAAGCCGGTTAAGCTTATTCCAACTAAAACCTTATTTATATGCTCTTTGTCTCTTCTATCACAAGACATAAACACAATTCCTAAAATAAAGATACTGATTAAAGTTAATATCTGTTTGACCATAACTCACTCTTTTCATTAAGTTCCTAAGCTTAATTTGAATAAATCATCCTTCAAGATTAGTATTTTTAGCTAAAAATCCCCTCAAGAAAACTCTCTACAAAACCTTCCCCATCAAAAGGAACAAGGTCATCTTCTCTCTCCCCTACTCCAACAAACAGAAGTGGAAGTCCAAGATCTTTTACAACAGAAAAAACAGCACCACCCTTAGCAGTACCATCTAGTTTTGTAATCACAATTCCATCAACACCAATATTCTCTTTAAAAGCCATTGCTTGTGTAAGAGCCATTGTTCCTTGTGTTCCATCAAGGATTAAGATCTTTCTACTTGGTGCTTTATCGTAGGCTTTTGTACAGATTCGTACAATTTTTTCTAGCTCTTTTGTTAGGTTTTGCTGGGTGTGTAGTCTTCCTGCTGTGTCGATAATTACTCTGTCATATTTTTTTGCTTTTGCTGATTCGATTGCGTCGTATGCAACAGCGGAAGAGTCGTGTCCTTGTTGTGTATAGACGATAGAAACATCTAATCTATCAGCCCATTTTTTTAGTTGCTCGATTGCAGCAGCTCTAAAAGTATCACCTGCAGCAACCATGACTTTTTCATTTTTTTGCTTATAATAATTTGCCAGTTTTCCAATGGTTGTAGTTTTTCCTGCTCCATTTACACCAATGATTAAATCTACATTAGGATGATTATGTTCATCTTCTTTTATTTCCACATTGAAAATATCAAGAAGTGCATCAAAAAGTTCATCTTTTGTCACCACATTTGGCATATTTTCTAAGATCTCTTCCACAAGTTCATAGTTCATGTCTGACTCAACAAGAGCTTCTTCAAGAAGATCTTTATCAATAAACTTGGCACGTTCTGGAACTATTGATTTTAGGGCATCATTTGTTTTTGAAAGCCCTTTTTTAAAAAAACTGATCATCTTTAAAATAGCTTTACAATCTCTGCTTCTAACATCTCTGGTGGAATAAGCCCAACATAGTGTTTTGCTTGTTTTCCTTGTTTATCATAAAGAAACATTGCAGGAATCCCTCGAACTCCTCCCATAGCATCAGCCATGATATAGTTTGGCTCTCCATAAAGGATATCGTAGTTCATTCCGTAATATTCTGCAAACTCTTTTATCTCCTCTTTCGATTTATCCTCAACTAAAATTCCTAAGATTGTTAACTTATCTCTATATTTTTCTTGTAACTTGATTAAGTGAGGGATTTCTGCACGACAAGGAGGACAGCTCGTTGACCAATAAACTGCCAAAACAATATTTCCTTTTGCATGATCAAAAGTGATATTTTTCTTTCTATTTTTTCCCGAGAATCTCGCTGTTACTGGTGTTCCATCTAATTTAGCCATTTCCAGTTCTGCTTGTCCACCTCCAGAACCGATTCCATCACCTGAACAACCACCAAATATAAAACCTAAAATAATTCCAACTAATAGTGTTTTTTTCAAAATAAATCCTTATAAAATTTCTCTTTATTATACAGAAATAAAATTTTGGATAAAATGTTAAAAAATTTCCTTAAGGTTAAGACGAATTGAGAACGCATTATTCAACACAACTTTCCAAAGATAGTATTGGACAAGAAGTAACTGTTGCAGGATGGGCAAACAGTTATAGAGATCATGGTGGAATTGTTTTCATTGATTTAAGAGATTCAATGGGACTAATCCAGCTAGTAAGTGACCCATCACATAACGAGGACGTACTAGAACTTGCGAGTACAGTAAGAGATGAATTTGTACTAATTGCAAAAGGTAAGATTAGAGCAAGAGGTGAAGGTTTAGAAAACCCTAGACTTGCTACTGGTGCTATTGAGCTTTTAGTTGATGAATTAATCATTGAAAACAAAAGTAAAACTCCTCCATTTCAAATTGGTGATGAGAAAGTACACGAAGACACAAGACTAAACTACAGATACCTAGATCTTAGAAATGAAAGACTATTTGATATTTTTAAACTAAGATCAAAAGTTACAAAAGCTATTAGAGACTCACTGGACAATCAAAATTTTTTAGATGTTGAGACTCCAATTTTAACAAGACCAACTCCAGAAGGTGCAAGAGATTACTTAGTTCCAAGTAGACTTTATAGTGGTGAGTTTTATGCACTTCCACAATCACCACAGCTTTTTAAACAGCTACTAATGGTTGGAGGATTTGATAAGTACTACCAAATCGCTAGATGTTTTAGAGATGAGGACTTAAGATCTGACAGACAGCCAGAGTTTACTCAGGTGGATGTTGAGATGAGTTTTTGTAATCAAGAAGATGTGATTGCTGTTGCTGAAAAAACATTAGAAGATGCTTTTAAATCTGCAGGTGTAGAAGTGAAAGCTCCATTTAATAGAATTACTCACTTAGAAGCTACAGAAAAATATGGTTCTGATAAACCAGATCTTAGATATAACATGGCTATGGTTGATGTTATTGATCTTTTTGAAGACTCTTCAAATGAGATCTTTTCAAACATTGCTAAAGAGCCACATATCAATAGATTTAAAGCTCTAAGAGTTCCAAAAGGTGATGAGTTCTTCTCAAGAAAGATGATTAAAGGTCTTGAAGATTTCGTTACAAAATTTGGTGCAAAAGGTCTTGCTTACTTACAAATGAAAGAAGAAGGAATTAAAGGTCCACTTCTAAAATTCATGAGCGAAAAATCTGTTGAAGAGCTAGTAAGCAGATGTGGATTAGAGACTGGTGATATTGTTTTCTTTGGTGCTGGTGATAAGAAATCAGTTCTTGATTATATGGGAAGATTAAGAATTGAGATTGCCAACCAGATGGATATGATTGACAAAGATAGATATGAGTTTGTATGGGTTGTTGATTTCCCTATGTTTGAGGTCAATGATGGCGTTGTTAACGCTCTTCACCACCCGTTTACAATGCCAAAATCTCTTGATTGTCCAAATATAGAGGATATCGAATCAATAGCTTATGATATTTGTCTAAATGGTTATGAAATCGGTGGTGGATCTATTAGGATTCATAAAGAGGACATTCAAGAAGAAGTATTTAAAAAGCTAGGAATTGATGAGGAAGAACAACAAGAGAAGTTTGGTTTCTTACTTGACGCTTTAAAATTTGGAGCACCTCCACATGGTGGCTTTGCTCTTGGTCTTGATAGAATCATTATGCTTTTAGCAAAAACTTCAAGTATTAGAGATGTTATTGCTTTCCCAAAAACACAAAAAGCACAGTGTTTACTAGCAGGAGCACCAGCAACAACAGATGAGTCATCTCTTAAAGATTTAAATATTAGAATTAGAAAACCAGCAAAATAAAAAAAGTAAAAATTCAAAGGATACATAATGAAAAAATTATTTTTAATTATCGGAGCACCAGGAAGTGGTAAAACTACAGATGCAGAATTAATTGCAGAGAAAAATGACAATATGTCTCACTTTTCTACTGGTGATTTGCTAAGAGCAGAAGTTGCTAGTGGTAGTGAAAGAGGAAAAACAATCGATGGTTTTACAAGTAAAGGAAACTTAGTTCCTTTAGAAATCGTTGTTGAAACAATCGTTTCTGCAATTAAAAACGCTGAAACTGATGTAATCTTAATCGATGGTTACCCAAGAAGTGTTGAACAAATGAATGCTCTTAGTGACTTATTAGACAAAGATGATTCAGTAGAACTTACAAATGTAATTGAAGTTGAAGTTTCTGAAGAAGTTGCAAAAGATAGAGTTCTGGGACGTGCAAGAGGAGCTGATGATAACGCTGAAGTATTCAATAACAGAATGAAAGTTTATATCGATCCACTAGAAGCTATCCAAGAGTTCTATGGTAATAAAGGAATCTTAGAAAAGATCAATGGTGAGAGAACAATCGAAGAGATTGTTGATGAAATGGAAGCATTTATTAAGGGGAGAATCTAATCCTTACCTCTTACGGCTTAGTTAGATCTAAGCCGTCTATCCTTCTAAAAAAATTCATACTATACTGCCCCTAAAAAACTGAACAATAAATTTCATCATTTAATTTCTAAAAATGTAAAGTAAAGTGGAGATATAACTTATATCAAAGTCCCTGAAGGATTTATATATCTATGTGCGATCATAGACTGGCATACAAAAGCGATACTTAGCTTTAAAGTATCAAACTCTATGGATGCCACATTAGCTACTGATACTCTCAAAGAAGCACTGGAAAAGTATCCAAAACCAAAGATATTTAATTCAGACCAAGGAAGCCAATACACAAGCTATGAGCATACTAAAATACTGAAAGGACATAAAATAAATGGCAAAGGCAGGTCTATTGATAATATTGCTATTGAGAGATTTTTCAGAACATTGAAACATAACTATCTCTACTTTAATGAGTTTAGTTCAATAAAAGCTCTGAAAGAAGGAGTGAAGTTTTATATTCATAAGTACAATTTTAAAAGATTTCATTCGGCTATCAATTATCAAAAGCCAATGAATGTCTATTTAGAAAGTCTGCAAAAAGTTTAATTAATCTGATTTTTATTATGAGTTTTTAACATTTCAATTTCTTTATAGAAACTGTCATAAATATTATTCTTTCTTAATTGATTCTCTTTACTTTCGATAGTATTATTTCTATTTTCTTTATTATTAGTTAGTAAACCTCTAATATTTGATGAAGAGAAAAATGTAGCATCTGGATTTTCAATAACATTTGCAATATAATTAGAACCATCTCTTGTATAATCATATTGACCAGTAATTTTAGACCCATTAATATTAAACATATAGGTGTTTTTGCTACTTCCCATATCCCAATGACACATATAGTCATGATC
>JAOXRY010000358.1 GCA_025800305.1 Campylobacterales bacterium
TTCAATCAATATCAAAGTGACAACCCTTATCATGCACCTAATGCTGATTATAATCACTCCTTTCAAGGAAATAAAAAAGGGGATATTTATGAAGAAGTATTACAAAGTGAATTCGGATTAATTGTAGCTCTTACAGCAAAAGTTGCAAAAGCTGATGGTGCTGTTTGTGAACTAGAAGGTGAACTTATCCACAATATGTTTGATGAACTTTCTGGATATTTTTCCAACAAAGAGAAAGCAAGAGAGATCTTAGAAAAGATTTTAATAGAAGAAGAACATGAAAATGACAATATTGAAATGATCGCTGGTGAGTTCTTAAAATATACAAATAGCGATAAGAAAAAAAGAGTCAAAGTTGTTGAACACCTTATTAATCTTGCTTTTATTGATAAGCACCTTTCAGAAAATGAAGAAGACATAATTAGAAAAATTGCATTTTATCTTCAAATTAGTTCAGGAGAGTTAGAAGCTACTCTTAATAGATTTAAATCCTATTACAAAGACTATAAAACCTCAGATAAAAATCCTTATGAGGTTTTAGGTGTTGATGAAAACATCACTCCTACAGAGCTAAAGAAAAAATATAGACAGTTAGTAAAAGAGAATCATCCTGATATCGTTTGTGGAAAAGGACTTGGAGAAGAATACGTTGAAAAAGCAACAGTGAGACTTCAAGAAATCAATGAAGCTTACGAGAAAATAAAAGGTTAGTTTTGATAGTATTACGACCTTAAAATGGTCGCGTAACTCAGTGGTAGAGTGCCACCTTGACATGGTGGTGGTCACTGGTTCAAATCCAGTCGTGACCACCATTTCTTTTTAATCTTATTTCAATCAATCTATTATTTTATTACCAAGGACCTTCAAACCTTGTTGTTTTATGGTCTAATTTTTTTAGGTGTTTAGTTTTTCTACCTAAAACTCTTTTTCTCCATCTTTTATAGGCTTTTTTACTAATAAGCTTTCTCATTTTCTTTTTGAGTTGATTTTCTGTTAGATTAAAGGTTTTTTCTATGACATCAAAATGGGTTCTATCTTGCCATGCCATTTCGATAAGTCGGTTTAGATCTTTTTCTATATGTATTTGTTTCTCCATAGAAAAAGTATAGTTATTATTATGTTTTTTGGTAGAAGTTTTTTGGTCATTGGTGAAAAATCTCTTTAGATCATCCTCTTTAAGTTACAATACGGTTATAGAAAATAAATCACAGGAGGGAAAATGGCAGTATTTGAAATAAAACATCCGCTTATACAACATAAGTTAGGACTTATGAGAGTAGGGAGTATTAGTACAAAATCTTTTAGAGAATTAGCAACAGAAGTTGGAGCTTTATTAACATACGAAGCAACAAAAGATCTAGCAGTTGAAAAAAAATATATTGATAGCTGGAATGGGGAGATAGAGGTTGAACACATTAAAGGAAGAAAGATAACAATTGTTCCTATTTTAAGAGCAGGTCTGGGAATGCTTGATGGTGTTATGCAACTTATTCCCAGTGCAAAAATTAGTGTTGTTGGACTTTATAGAGATGAAGAGACTTTAGAGCCTGTACCATATTTTGAGAAGTTTGCAGGAAATATAGAAGAGAGAGAAGCATTGATTGTAGATCCAATGTTGGCAACTGGTGGTACACTTTTAGCAACGATAGATATGATTAAAAAAGCTGGTTGTAATAAAATTAAAGCACTTGTTCTAGTAGCAGCTCCAGAAGGTATTAAAAAGATAGAAGATGCACATCCTGATGTTGAAATTTATACAGCTTCAGTTGATAAGTGTTTAAATGACGCTGGTTATATCCTACCTGGTTTAGGTGATGCTGGTGATAAGATCTTTGGTACGAAATAAAATGAAAGGATTTTTTCTTGCCAAAGGCAAAGCTTCAGGGAGAGGAATTCTTTTAAGAACTTGTTCTAAAAAGAAGGAGATATAACATGGAAACAAAACAATATTCAGATCTTGATACACACCGTATTCAAGAGTTAAAACATTCGCCAATCCAAACAGCAATAGCAGGATCTCAGATCTTACTTGTTGCTTTTGGAGCATTGGTTCTTGTTCCTTTAATCACAGGACTTAATCCAAATGTTGCTCTTTTTACAGCTGGTGTTGGAACACTACTTTTTCAAATAATCACTAAAAGAACAGTTCCTATTTTTCTTGCATCATCTTTTGCATTTATTGCACCAATTATTTATGGAACACAAACATGGGGACTTCCAGCAACTCTTGGTGGTTTGATGGCAGCAGGTATCTTTTACATTGTTCTTAGTTTTTTTGTAAGAAGTTTTGGTACAGGATTTATTGATAAATATTTCCCACCAATTGTTGTAGGACCTGTTATTATGGTTATAGGTCTTGGTTTAGCTCCTGTAGCTGTTAATATGGCAATGGGAAAAACAGGTGATGGTGCTGCTGTTTTAGTTGAATATTCTACAGCTCTTTCTATCTCTATGACTTCACTGTTTGTAACCTTACTGGTTGCAATTTTAGGAAAAGGCTTTTTTAAACTACTTCCTATTTTAAGTGGTATTGTTGCAGGTTTTGTACTTTCTTTAGTTTTAGGTGTAGTTGATTTTACTAAAGTAGCAGAGGCTTCATGGTTTGCCATTCCAGCTTTTACAGCTCCAGAGTTTAATTGGCAGGCAATTCTCTTTATGCTTCCTGTTGCTTTAGCTCCAGCTATTGAGCATATCGGTGATGTTCTTGCTATTAGTTCTGTTACTGGAAAAGACTATATTAAAAAGCCTGGTCTTCACAAAACACTTTTAGGTGATGGTGTTGCAACAAGTGCAGCAGCTATGTTTGGTGGACCACCAAATACAACTTATTCAGAAGTTACAGGTGCTGTTGTTCTTACTAAAAACTTTAATCCAGTTGTTATGACTTGGGCTGCTGTTTTTGCTATTGCTTTGGCTTTTGTTGAAAAGTTTGGTGTATTTTTGCAATCAATTCCAACTCCTGTAATGGGTGGGATCTTGGTTTTACTTTTTGGTTCAATCGCTGTTGTTGGTCTTAACTCACTGGTTAAATCAGGAGAAGATCTAACAACTCCTAGAAATCTTGTAATTATCTCTGTTGTTCTTACATTTGGTATTGGTGGTATGGTTATTGGAAATGGCGAGATGAGTATTAAAGGTGTAAGTCTTTGTGCAATTTCAGCGATTTTATTAAATATCATTCTTCCTCACGAAAAAGAAGAGACGAATAAGTGATTTATAAAGGGTAACCTTAGATCTTAAGTTGCCCTTTATCTAAGGAAGATAATTGACAGAAATTACTTATACTCAATTTAAAGAAGCAGTTGATTGTCTTGGGTTATTAAAGAAAATAACAAAAGAAGAGATCCGAAAAAAATATTTGAAACTATCTAAAAAGTATCATCCAGACGTGGAAGGTGGAGATAAGGTTAAGTTTCAAGAGATAAATAAATCCTACGAAATAGTAACAATCTATCTTGACAATTTTAAATATAACCTTGACGCTGAAGAGTTTAAACATCAAAGACCATTTTCTTATGATGAGAATAAATCCTATGGAGTTTTTTAAAAAATGTTGATTTCAGTTGTTATCCCAACCTTAAACAGATCTCAACTTGTTTTAGAAGCTGTTAAATCAGTGCTAAATCAAACAGTGAAACCTTTTGAAATAATTGTTGTTGATGATGGTTCAACTGATGATACAAAAGAGGTATTGGAAGATCTGAATATCAAATACATCTATCAAGAAAACAAAGGTGTAAGCTCTGCAAGAAATAGAGGCATCCAAGAAGCTAGAGGAGGGTGGATTGCTTTTTTAGATTCTGATGATGTTTGGTTGGAAAATAAACTGGAAGAGCAGATCTTATTTCATCAAAATAATGATTTTTTGATTTCTCAGACTGATGAGTCTTGGGTTAGAGATGGGCAAAAGGTTAATAAAACTAAAAAGTATAAGAAACAAAGTGGAGCGATATTTTTCCACTCTTTAGATGTTTGTTCTATTACTCCTTCTTCTGTAATTATCAATAAGGTTATATTTGAAGATATAGGGCTTTTTGATGAGAGTTTAGAAGTTTGTGAAGACTATGATTTATGGCTTCGAATTACCAGACTATACCCTGTAGGACTAATTGAAAAAGAGTTAATTGAGAAAAGAGCAGGGCATGGCGACCAACTCTCTTTTAAGTATCATTCCATGGATCTATACAGATTAAAAGCTCTTAAAAAACATAGTGAGTTACCTGATGTAAAAGATCTTATTGACAAGAAGAGAAATATTCTATATAAAGGTGCTAAGAAGTACAATAACGACGATTTGATAAAGGAACTA
>JAOXRY010000364.1 GCA_025800305.1 Campylobacterales bacterium
CTCAATATGGTATCATCTCTACAAGAGATGCACAAGCTACAGCTGATGAGCTTGGCTTAGACTTAGTTTTAATTGCACCGGATGGTAAACCACCTGTTGCAAAGATTATGGATTATGGTAAATTCAAATATCAACAAGAGAAAAAGAAAAAAGAAGCTAAGAAAAAACAAAAAGTTATCGTTGTTAAAGAGATTAAACTTTCTGTTAAGATTGCTGAAAATGATATTAGCTACAAAGTTAAACATGCAAGAGAGTTCTTAGAAGCTGGTAACCATGTTAAATTTAGAGTATTCCTAAAAGGTAGAGAAATGGCTCATCCTGAAGCAGGTGCAGAAGTTCTAAATAACGTATGGCCAATGGTTGAAGACATTGGAGTTAAAGAAAAAGAACCAAAACTTGAGGGAAGATACGTAAATATGATGGTTTTCCCTAAAAAAGAAGAAAAAAAATAAAAAGGGATCTTCCCCTTTTTATTAAAACACTAAATAAAAACTTAAAAATATTAAAAACTAACCACCAAATACCTTTAAAAAAATTTTAAATCATGTTAAAATTATTGTATATATTTTCTTTTGGGAGGGAAAATCTATGCAAACAACACTAGAAACTAGTTATAAACGTTTAGATAGGCCTGGTTTGAGACCTAATTATGGTGTCTCAAAAGAATTCAAAAGAGGAGCTTTAAAAAGCTTTTGC
>JAOXRY010000424.1 GCA_025800305.1 Campylobacterales bacterium
TGTACTTTTAAAAGATATGTACTATTACGATAGTCCTATTTATAGTGATACTACTACTTTTGGAGATACCTTAGATGATGTGTTTTACCAAGAATATGATGAAGAAAATAACTATGAAACAAATAAAGAGTTCTTTTTAGAAGGCTTTGAAAATGGTAAACAAATCCTTAAATATATCGAAGAGAATAAAAATCCAGATATCTTAAATACTTTAGAGCCTACACTTTTACGAAAGTTAGCTTTTGAAAAGAAGCTGTATATTTATAAAAGGTTTGAGTACTATGGAAGTGGAGGTTTTTCTTTTGGAACAGATCTTGAACAAGATGTATCCTTGGAAGATATTTTAGAAAAATTTATAGCTCCTTATTATGACCCTGATAGTTTTTATATACAAAATGATGGGGAAGCTAAACAGATAGAAAAGTGCCTAAGATGTGTAGATGTACTTATGAGACTTCTTGGAAAAAAAGAGCTAAATTCTGATGAGATGAATATCTTAACAGATGATTTTGAGCTTTGTTATAAAAAAGAAGCGAGGCAAAGATTCTCTATCCAAGCCTTAGATACTGATGAACTTAAAGAGAGTATCTATGAGCTTATGAATGATCCATTTTGTGATAGTTTAGGTATAGATAAGCTTGATGAGATACATGAGTATTATAAAAAAGATCCAAAACTTTTTGCCTCTATTTTAGATGATATTATCGAAGTATCTTATGAAAGTATTGATGAGGATATCTTAGCAGTAATGCCATCCCTAAATCAAAACGAATATGCAAAAGGAGCGCAGCTAATACCTGTGGCGTATATCTTGTATAAAGAATCAAACTCTTTTATAAAATCAAAAGATTTAGATCCTTTATGGGAGTTTTATACAAATAATATCTTTAAAAGCTTCATTAGAGAACTAGCAGGAACTTATAGCAATAAATTAGATTTTAGAAGTGAAAAGTATGAAAAAAAACCAATATACTTAGAAAAAATAGAAGAGTATATCGACTCCCAAGAGGAAAAAAGCTCAGGTGGATTTTTTGCTAAGTTTATGAAAAAAGAAGAAAAAGGTGAAGAGAAAATATCAAAAGAAGAAGCACTAGAATATGCAAAAGAGCTACTAGCGGTTGATACACAAGAAGAGATAGTTCATTCATCCCTATTCTCTTCAGATAATATATCTATGCTCTTAGCTTCTATGCTTTATGTGGTAAAAGTAGCCCCAACACCTTTAAAGAAAAAGCTTATATCTGCATATGAGCTTGTCTTAGAGCTTTTCCCTTCAAAAACTTTACTTGTAAGTTTTTATGAATTCCGTGAAAATGGTGAGTTTTTATCTGATGCTACAAGTGAAGAGATTGAGGCTTTTTATGATTATCTTGTTGATATAGGATTTGATGAAAAATATAGCTTTATATTGAAGATTTTAATTATCCAAAAACAAAATAACTATAAAAACAGTATAGAGCTTTTTGATAATGAATATGGGCTAAGGAATATGTATGTAAATCTTCTTGAGACTTATAGGGCTAAAGATGAGATAGATGAAGATGAACCTGCAATGTTTAGAAGAAGGCAAGAGCAGATAAATAAAGCT
>JAOXRY010000042.1 GCA_025800305.1 Campylobacterales bacterium
CTCCGTTTGTCCAAACCCCTATCGGTGCACCTGTCGCATTACAATAGCTCTTTAACTGTTCTTTTCCATCTTTTAGTTTAGGCTTTTTTAACTCCACAATAATATAAGTAACTGTTGGTCTATCTTTATCAAAAATAACAATATCAGCTCTTTTTTTCTCTGTCCCAAAAGAGACTTGATACTCAAGCTCCATTCTAGAATATGGATAATCATATTTTTTATTTAGATCCATCAGAAAAAGTTGCCTTACAATCTCTTCTGGAGTAAGTAGAATTTCTTTGTTTCTTACTAAACATTTGACATATGGTTTCTCACCTGTTTTTGTCTCTTTTGTAGTAATAGAATTTTCTAGTTCTTTAATATAATCTTGGAACTGAGTTAATTTATAATTTGAGTCTTTTAATATATCTTGGAGTTTCAAGTTTAAGCCTTTGGAGTATTTTAACTGTTTATTATATTGTTTAAAAGATTATTATTTCATAGTCATGTCACAGTTAGCGTCACACTTTTTAAAAATTTAATTTTTTTTGAAATTATTTCTCACTCTTCTCAGACTCAGCTCTGTTAAAACTTCCATAATTTTTGAGTCCACCTCTTCACCCTTTGATACTCTTTGTTCTATAAATATTATTGGTGTAGATTGTGAAAACTTTAATGTCTTTAGGTGGTTCCAAATTGGAACCTCAAATTTTTTGAGACTAATTTATAGCCCTCTTTTTAATTCTTCAAGATGCTCTTCAGCACTTTGAACTTTTAATTTTTTGTTTTTAATATCTTCCATTGCTTGACAATAAGCTAGATCTAACTCTTTTCTTCTAAATTCATTAGATTTCTCACTACACGAGAGAGTATTTATTTTATTATCTTTCAAGAATATTATCCTGATAAAGTTTCAATTCAAACTCTCTTAAAGCAACAATCAAATGATCAAAAATATCTGCTTGGATCTCTTCATAAGCAACCCATCTATTGTCATTACTAAACACATAGATCTCCAAAGGGATTCCTTTTGATGTTGGTTGAAGTTGTCTTACTAAGAAGGTGAAGTTTTTTGTGTCAATGTTTGAGTTGCTCTCTAGATATCTTTTGATGTACTCTCTAAAAGTTCCTATGTTTGTTAGTTTTCTTTTGTTCAGTGTCACATCATCAGAAGTGTCAACATCTTGTGATTTTTCTTCTATATACTCTTTTAATAGATCTATATTTTTTAATTTCTCTAAAAGATCTTTAGAACACATTTTCACAGTGTTAAGATCTATATTTAGAGATCTTTTGATTCTTCTTCCCCCACTAGCACTCATCCCTTGCCAGTTTTTAAAAGAGTTTTCCATGAATTTATATGTTGGGATTGCGACAACTGTTTTGTCCCAGTTTTGGATCTTTACAGAGTGAAGAGCAATATCGATGACTTCACCATCAGCTCCAAACTTCTCAACCTCAATCCAATCGCCAACTTTAAAAAGGTCATTGGCAACAATTTGGATACTTGCAACAAGAGAAAGAATCGTGTCTTTAAAGACAAACATTAAAACAGCTGTAAATGCTCCAATACCGCTAAGAACACCCCAAGGAGAGACACCAACCAAGATACATAAAGCAATGATTCCACCAAGGATATAAACAACCATCTTTCCTAATTGAACATACCCTTTAATTGGTTTATCTTTTGAGATCTGAAAGGTATTGTAAATTCCTAAAAAAGCTGTTAAAAACCTATCAATTGTAAGAATAACAACAACAGAGATCCAAAAACCACCAATTTGAGAAATTCCTTCTTCAATGCTATGAGGAAATGCTTGTGCAAAATAAACTACAATAAAAGGCGGAATAATATGAATTAACTGTTCAAAAAACTTTGCTTCAATTAAAGCGTCATCCCATTGTGATTTTGTTTTTGAAATAATCTTGTGAATGATTTTTAAAAGATATTTTTTAGAAAAGAAAAACCCAGCAAAAGCTAAAAGTACAATTGTACCAACTAATATTCCGTACTCTAAAATGACTTCAAAATTAAAAATTGCCAACTATTTCTCCTGTATAAAAATTCTACTAAGCCTATGAAAACCAAAGTAAACCCCAAGAGGAATCAGTATCACTTGAAGTATAAATGAAAGAATATACACTGTAATAATTGTAATCATTCCTTCAATTAAGGCTGTACTATTCTCTTTGATTTTAATAAAAACCTCTTGAAGTTCAGTGGTTTTAATTTTTACAGTTTGGACAGTACTTGAAATCTGTTTGATAAAACCACTTTCACCTTCAACAACTTTAAACTCTCCTATTTTTTCATCGACTTTTATAAGATCTAATTTCTTTTGACCTTCTAAGATCTGACCATTTAAATAGACATCATTAATATAGGTGTTTAAGTAAGAGGAAATAGGAAGAAAAAATCTTAAAATTAAAATAAAAATCACCAGCTTAATAAGAAAATTCATAATCTTATGGCTATATTTATGTTTTATCCATAAAAGAGCTGTGATAGGAATAAGTAAGATTCCTATTGCCGTAAAACCTAAAGAAGCCCCAAGTTCCATTAAAACCCTCTCTACTCCCAAAGCTACAATAGCAACAACCAATACATCAGAAACCCTCTCAACCATATCATCAATAGGATCTAAAATCTGACCAACAGCTAAACTAATACCCATCCCGGTAGGAGCAACCTCTAGATCTGACTCTTTAATAACAGAGACTACAGCATTAATCCCACGTATTGAAGCATAAGCAACTACTGCTTTTTTTAAAGAGTCTTGATAAAATTCTTTCCCTTGTTTATCAACTCCATAAATTGAAGTAGAAGAGAAGATCAATAAAAATAAACTAAAGAATAAAATTATTATAGAGACAGCAATTTTTCTATTTTTTTCATTTTTCATTTCAAATAATACCACATTTATATGACTTTTCTGTTATAATTTAATTTCAAAAATAAGGGGTGTAAATTTTGAAACTTTATCTTAAATATTTTATTCTGTTTATTATTGTCCATGGAATTATATCTGGCGGATTTTATTACTTTAAATCAAAAAGCACAGAAAACTATAAAACCAATAGAATAAAGATAACAAAAGATAGTTTAACATCAACTATAAACGGTTTTGACAAATCAAGCAGATATATTTTTCAATCTTTGATTAATAAAGAAAAAATCTTAACTCTTATGAAGAATCAAGATAGAGAGGGTCTTCATAAAGAATTAAAACAATCCTATGAAAACTTAACAAAACTAGGACTAAAACAACTACATTTTCACCTACCAAATGGAGATAGTTTTTTAAGATTCCATAAACCTAAAAAGTTTGGAGATAATCTTTTTCAAGCTAGAGAATCTGTGAGAGTTGCCAATGTTGATAAGAGATTTATTAGAGGCTTTGAAGAAGGAAAAATCTTCAATGGTTACAGATATGTCTTTCCACTTTTTTTAAATGATAAACATATTGGAAGTGTAGAAACTTCTGTCTCCATGGATAGCATCATTGATGAAATGGAAAAAACCCATGGAGATAAATATACATTTAATATAAAAAAAAGTATTGTTGTTAAAAAACTTTTCAGAGACTTGATTTATGAGAACTATAAACCTTCAAGTATTTCTAGTAAGTATCTATACGAAGCAACATCAAAAATACCAGACCATATTAAAGAATTAGAAAAAACACTTTTCACAAAAACCAAAGAAAAATTAAATAACAATCAAGAATTTTCCCTCTTTGCTAAACTTGACAATGAAGAATATATGTCAATTTTCTTGCCAATTAAAAACATCAAAGAAGAAGTTGTAGCATTTTTGGCTGTTCATACTCAAAATACTATGATTGGTCATATAAATCGAAACTACACAATAAGCTATACTGGAGCAACTCTATCTCTTTTGCTGATTTTTTTCTTTATGTTTAAAAATGAGAGAAAAAAAGAGGAAGTCTTAGTGCTAAATCAAGCACTAAAAGGTGAAGTTAAAGAGAAGTCTACAGAAGTAAAAGAACAAGGAAATGTTCTTGTAAAAAGTTCTAAGATGGTTGTAGTAGGAGAAATGGTTGGAGCAATAGCCCACCAGTGGAAACAACCTTTAAATAAGCTTGGCTTAATTATTCAAGATCTTGAAGATGCCAGTGAGTTTGATGAACTGACAAAAGATTATATTAAAGCTTCTGTTCAAGAGTCTATGAAACAAATTGACACGATATCAAAAACGATTGATGACTTTAAAGATTTTTTAACACCAAATAGAGAAAAAGAAAATTTCAATGTATCCACTGTTATAAATCACACAATTTCAATGCTTCAAAAACAACTAACAAAACATCAAATCAAAGTCAAAATAGATTGTGCTTCAGATCTTATCATATTAAGCTACAGAAGTGATTTGGAGCTAATATTAGTTAATCTTGTAAATAATGCGAAAGAAGCCATAGTGAGAAAAAAAGATTATGATAAATCCCTTGAAGGAATGATCAATATCACTTTAAAAGAAGTTGGCGAAGGATATTCTTTAGAAGTTACAGACAACGGAGATGGGGTGTCACAAAAAATTCAAGATAAGATCTTCCTACCAAACTTTACAACAAAAGACTCTACCAATGGTGGCGTTGGATTGTATATTTCAAAATTAGTTTCCGAAACTGGACTTGGTGGCAAAATTACTTTTAAAGAAAAAAGTGAAGGTGCTTGTTTTACTGTTACTTTTTCATAAGTGATGCTTTAAGTGAAGCAAGACTATTTTTAATTTCTATTTTATCTTTCTTTCTTGATTTAAGCTCTTCTATTTCTTTTTTGAGCCTTTCAATTTCTTCTCTTTGTTGATTAATAATAGCTTGTAGTTTATGCTCTTCGACATCGCCTCTTTGTTCTTTGATTAAAGAGGCAAACTCCTCAACCTTATAAAGAGTTTTTCTTGAGATTTTAGATACATCAGAAACACTTTTAAAATTGATTGGTTTATTATCTTGTTTTAATTTTTCAATAGCCTGAAGGATAGCATTTCTGCTATCCTCTCTTTTTTTTGATTGAAACTTTTTTAAACCATCTAAGTTCGTAGCTATTATTGAGGCCTTTGATACATTCTTTCAAATGTCTTATTATCTCTAAGATTTTTAGGTTTTTTAGCTTCTTTCTCTTTGTCATATAGCGTTGTGTTAGAATAAGTCACTGCAGATACTATTACAACTAATGACATCAAAAAAGAGAACAACACAGTCTGAACAGCCAACAGCTTTTGCTGCCTTTCCATCACTTGTGAAAATGTCATTTTAACTTCGCCTTTTGGTTACTGTAGCAGTTGGTTGTCTGCTACAATTTGCTTATTTTACAAACAATAAATCGACAAAATTAAATTTTCTTTAAAAATTAAAAAGATTTTCTCTTTTATAACCCTAAAGTTTTATTGGTTTTTTGAAATTTCCAGTCAGATCTAGCCGTTTTTAATACCTCTTTTTTAACAGTAGAAAATAGTAGCTCCTCTTTAGAACCTAAATAATCTTCTATCTCTCCATAAGGATTACAAAAGAAGCTATCTCCATAAAATTTCCACTCTGTATCCTTCTCCATATGAGAGCCAATTCTATTTACTCTAAGGACATAATACTGATTTAAAAATGCTCTGGTTCTTGTAATATCTCTCCATCTTTTTGAAGATTCAAAAGTGCTAACTGTAGGCATTATCACACAATCAACACCCTTTTTTCTAAACTCTGCCCAAATATGATCAAAATGAAGCTCGTATCCAAAAATCACACCTAGCTTGATTCCATCAACTGTAAAGATAAGAGGTTTAAACTCCTCTTGTTTTTCATTATTAAAAAACTTCTCTTCATTCCAGTGTTTATAATCCATTAAGATCTGCTGTTCATATTTTTTCATGGAAGTTGGGGTAAAAACAGCAAGGATTTTCTTTGGCTTTTTTTTATATACAGTTACAATAGGAGCAACAATATGCATATTGTAAACTTTTGCCATCTTTTTCAAAGCTTCTATATGATGCTTTGATTGTTCGTTAATAAATGAGATAGGAGAGTTTTCTAGATCTTTAAAAAAAAGACTAAGAACATACTCACCAAGAACAAAAACTTTTACATTTTCTCTTTTGGCAATTGTCATATAGTAATCAATCTTACCACTATCATATGAGAGAGATGGCAGTTGAAGTGAAGCTATATTAAGAGAATCACTCATCTTCTGCTTCTTCGTAAACCAGCTTTGCTTCTTCTAAGATCTTTGTTGCTTCTGTAAGGAGCTTCATTCCATTTTTATAGTGTTCAACACCTTTATCTAAAGGAAGTTCAGGATTGCTTAACTCCTCTAAGATCTTCTTAGCATTTTCTATTTTCTCTTCAAAACTTATATTTTTTTCAGCCATTAGATCTTACTCCTCTAAAATTTTTCTTATATCTGCCTCAAACTTATCTACCTCAACCAAAAAGGCATCGTGACCATAGTCACTATCAACTTCTCTATATGAGCAATTTTCTTTCCCTAATTCATCAAAAGCTGTTTGTATCTCAGCCATCTCTTCAGGAAGAAAGAGAAGATCTCTTCTAAAACTAATCAAATGAAGGTCTGTCTTAACCCTTTCTAAAGCGTCTTCTAAAGAATCATATCCTCTTGAAACATCATAGATATTAATCGCTTTTGCGATATAGATAAATGAGAGTGGGTCAAACCATTTTGGAAAGTTCTGTCCATTATAATCAAGATAACTATCAATCTGAAAACGCCCAAAAAGATCAAAAAGACCATCATTTCTCATATAGTCTCTTCCAAATTTTTTCATCATAGTATCAGGAGAAAGAAAGCTAATAAATCCAGCCATTCTTCCTATAGAGAGTCCTTGAAGCCCCTTCTCTTTCACCTCATCAAAATCATAATTTCCATCTTTAAAATCTGGATCATTTAAAAGAGCAGAAGTTGCTACTTTATTAAAAGCAATTGCCCAAGGTCTTGTAGCATGGGTTGTGGCAAGTGCAATAGTCTTTTCTGCAAAGTTAGGAAAATCTACAGCAAAATGAAGTGCTTGCATTCCTCCCATAGAACCACCAATAACAGCTTTTACTTTATGAATTCCCAGCCTATCAAAAAGAAGTCTTCCTGCTTTTACCATATCTTTTACAGTAATTACAGGAAACTTATAACGATAAGGAAGATGGGTTTCTCGTGTTTTTGTTGTTGGTCCTGTTGAACCAAAGCAAGATCCTATAGTGTTATAACAAATCACATAATACTTAGAAGTATCAATAGCTTTTCCATCACCAATTAAGTCATCCCACCAACCTGGTTTTTTCTCACCATCATAATATCCTGCCGCATGGTGAGAACCTGTTAAGGCATGGCAAACGACAATAACGTTAGATTTATCTTCATTGAGTTCACCATAAGTTTCGTATGAGATCTCAAATGGCTCTAAAATTCGACCACTCTCTAAATATAAAGCATTGGTAAATTTTTCTGTTTTGGTTGTTATTTCCACTTAAAACTTTTATCTAAAGCCCACTAATTACATATGGTAATTAGGAGCTTCTTTTGTAATCATTACATCGTGAACGTGAGACTCTTTTAGTCCAGCTGCAGTAATCTCAACAAACTCTGCATTCTCTTGATATGTTGGAATATCTTTCGCACCTAAATATCCCATAGATGCTCTTAAACCACCTGTTAATTGGTGAATTACAGAACTGATTTTTCCTCTATAAGGAACTCTTCCTTCAATACCTTCTGGAACTAGTTTTTCTGATGCTGTTCCCTCTTGGAAGTATCTATCTGTACTTCCTTTTTGCATAGCACCAATACTTCCCATACCTCTATAGTTTTTATACTGTCTTCCTTGATACATAATCGTCTCACCAGGAGACTCTTCTGTACCAGCTAGAAGTGAACCAACCATAATTGCACTAGCACCAACAGCAAGAGCTTTTGCCATATCACCAGAGTATTTGATACCACCATCTGCAATAATTGGTACACCATGTTTTTTAGCCTCTTCAGCACACTCATCAATAGCAGAGATCTGAGGCACACCAACACCAGCAACAATTCTTGTTGTACAAATTGAACCCGGTCCAATACCAACTTTTACAGCGTCAGCACCAGCCTCAATCAGATCTTTAACAGCCGCAGCACTTGCAACATTTCCAGCAATTACATCAATTGCTAAAGTCTCTTTGATTTTCTTTACAGTATTGATAATCCCAGCAGAGTGACCATGAGCAGAGTCAAGAACTAAAACATCAACCCCAGCGTCAACTAAAGCTTTTGCTCTATCAAACTGCCCTACTCCAATAGCAGCACCAACCATAAGTCTTCCAAAGTCATCTTTGTTTGCATTTGGGTGTTCAATTTGTTTTTTAATATCTTTAATCGTTACAAGACCTTTTAAGTACCCCTCATCATCAACGATAGGAAGTTTTTCAATCTTATTTTTATTCATAATCTCAGCAGCTTCTTCCATGCTGATTCCATTCTTACCAGTCACAAGAGGCATTGGAGTCATAAACTCTTTTACCTGTTTTTCAGTGTTGATATTAAATCTAAGATCTCTATTTGTAAGAATACCGATTAGCTTGTCATAATCATCAACAACAGGAAGACCAGAGATTCTATACTCATCCATAGCTTCCATAGCATCTTTAATTACTGTCTCAGGCTTTACATAAACAGGATCAATAATAATCCCACTTTCGCTTTTTTTAACTTTTTTTACTAGCTTAGCTTGTGTCTCTTCATCCATATTTTTGTGGATAATACCGATACCACCTAGCCTTGCCATAGCAATTGCCGCTCTGTGTTCTGTTACTGTATCCATCGCAGCAGATACTAAAGGAATATTAAGAGTAATGTTCTTCGTAAGTCTTGTTCCAATATTTACCTCTTTCGGTAAAATCTCAGATTTTGCAGGTACTAAAAGTACGTCATCAAAAGTATATGCTTTTTTCTTAATTCTCATTAATTATCCCTTTCTTATTTTAAAATATTTTCTAAGCTCATAGCACCATCAAACAGAGTCTGTTCATCGTAAGCTTTACCAATAAACTGTGCCCCTATAGGCATACCGTTTCCATCTTTTCCAACAGGAACAGAGATCCCTGGAAGTCCTGCTAAGTTTGTAGAGATTGTAAATACATCACTCATGTACATCTCTAGTGGATCTTTTTTCGCACCAAACTCAAATGCTGGAGTTGGAGCTGTTGGAGTAAAGATTAGATCTGCTTCTTTAAAGATCTCTTCAAACTCATCTTTAATTAGATGTCTAACTTTTTGTGCTTTTTTATAATACGCATCGTAATAACCAGATGAAAGAACAAAAGTTCCAAGAAGAATTCTTCTTTTTACCTCATCACCAAAACCTTCTGTTCTTGTATTAAAATAAAGCTCTTTTAGGTTCTCTGCTTCTGCTCTATTTCCATATCTGACACCATCATATCTTGAAAGATTTGCACTAGCCTCTGCTGGAGCGATAACATAATACGTTGACAAGTGATGTTCTGTATTACTCATATCTTTTCTGATAATCTCATGCCCAGCTTCTTCCAAAGCTTTTACAGCGTCTTCACAAGCTTTTCTTACATCATCACTTGTTTGTGAAATATAGTTATCAATTACAGCAATTTTTAGTTTTCTATCAGAGTTTAAGTTTTTAGAAACATTTAGATTCTCTAAGTCACTACTTGTAGAATCCATCTTGTCAAAACCAGCTAAGATGTCATAAAGAATAGCTGCATCTTCAACGTTCTGTGTCATTGGACCAATCTGATCAAGACTTGATGAGAAAGCTGAAAGACCATATCTGC
>JAOXRY010000419.1 GCA_025800305.1 Campylobacterales bacterium
TTAGAAGAGGAAGATTTTTAAACCATTAGTCAATTATATGTTTTTTGTCACAAGTATTGTTTGTAAGTTTTGATAAGTTTCTTTGATTTTATTTTATCTCTGTTTTAATAAGTGTTTTTTGTTATTTTTAAGTAGTTAAAATAGGTTGAATGTAATTTATTAAATGCATTGGTACCATTCCTGTGTTAGTGAGAAGCTATGAGTGTTTTGTTGTGTTTGTCACAGTACACCTTTTTTCTTTGTTTTTGTTTGCAGCTGAGGTTGTTTGTGTATTAAGAGTGCATAAGTTTTTGTAGAGAATGTTTGGATAGCTGTTGGTTGGCTATTAAGGGGAAGTAGAATTTAAATGTTTTCTTTCATGAAAAAATAATATTATAGTTTTTCTTTCGAAAGCTGTAATGATGGTAATAAAGTTTTTTATTGTTCAGGAAGAGAGGATAAGGTTCAGTTTTTTTTGTTTTTCTATATGAAGTGTCAAAGGACACTTTTGTTACTAATAAAAAGTGTGTGCGAAGAATGCTTAGAGAAATTGTTGTTAAGTCGAAAAAGTTCATCTATCGTGGTGTGATCCTTTTTTTTTGTTTTAAGGACTGTGCTTGGTAATTTTGTGCGGTTTATGGTGATTATATGGGAAACATATTCTTTTAGAATTGGTTTTTAAACTAGGAGTAATCGCTTATTAAAATGTGTTTCCTTGGGCAGTTGTAGTGAACCTTTTTTGTCTGCTTTTTAGCCCAGGTGTTCGCCTCGTAGCTTGTATCACTGACATGTGTTTCTTTATTTCTTTCGTTGCTATCAGTATGGTGGAACTTAGTCTTATCGAGGTGTTTTGATAGTTGGGAAAGGCATGAAGAATAGCGCAACTGCCCGGTGAAGAGGAACCAAAAAAGACATGGGTAAAATAGACAGACAGTGGGAGGCGTGTTTTTTCATTTGTGTCTTCCACTTTGTGTCTTTGTCCACTATGTGAAAGCTTGGAACAGGCTAGGTGCAACTTTGACATAATTGTGTAGACTTTGGTATAGCAAATGATATTGTTAGGCGTACTTTAAATGAATAATTTGTTTAAGTAAGATTGGAATGAAAGAAGTTGTGTTAGACTTTTCTTAGATGGTGGGTTGAAATTATAAGGTCTTTAATTACTGAGATGAGTATGGGTCTTGGATGTGCAAATTGTGTGATTTTGTGTAGGTAGGTTTTATCAAGTCCAGTGAGATATATATAAATATATATATTTATATATATCTCACTGGACTTGAT
>JAOXRY010000422.1 GCA_025800305.1 Campylobacterales bacterium
CAATCGATGATACGATTTGGGATAAAGAGATAGAGCTTTTATACTCATTTGCAAAATAGTTTTAATGGAGCGGTTTAAGTATCCGCTCCATAGGATCTAGCCTTTTGTAATGTCTTCGTTTTTCTTTTTAAAATACTCTTCAATCTCATCGCTTTCAAAGAGACCTTTTTCTCTTGCTACTTCTGCAAAGAATTCATTTTTATTTCCAAAATTAATTCTAAAGGAAAATCTTCCCTTTAGAAAGGTATAACAGAAATTATCTAAATAATAAAGTTTTTCCTTTAATAAACTTTTCTGTACAATATACTTATGATTGATTACAAAAACTTATTAAAAGAAAATAACCTTAAGGTAACTCCTCAAAGAGTTGCAATTATGGATGGACTAGATACCTATGGACATTTGACAATTGATGGCTTGTATAAATTGCTTGTTGATAAATTTGATTCTATTTCTTTGGCAACAATTTATAAAAACCTAAATGCTATGGTTGAAAAGTCTTTTGTTGAAGAAGTAAAGATCCCAAATCAAAAATCAGTATATGAGATCTCAAAAGCGGCACATTCTCATCTTACTTGCAATAATTGTGGAATGGTAGAAGATATAACTATAGATCTAAAAACGGTAATAGCAAAAGCAAAGACAAGTTCTGACTTCCAAATTGATAAAACAAATTTAGTTTTTTCTGGAATTTGTTCAAACTGTAAGTAGTTTTTAAGAAACCTTTCACTATTATATCGCTTCCAAAACGTGGCTAGGTAGCTCAGCTGGCTAGAGCGGCGCTCTCATAAGGCGCAGGTCGGGAGTTCAAGTCTCCCTCTAGCTACCACTTTTTATCCCTTTTATTTAAGCAGCAATATCTTTACATGGAGATATATCTTTTAGTAAATCAGACTTTTTATCAGATACTTTTTGTAAATCAAAATTATTTTGTAAGTTTAACCATAACTGAGGCGTTGTTTTAAAGTATTTAGAGAGTCTTAGAGCCATTTCTGGAGTAACACCTCTTTTTTCATTGACAATTTCATTAATTGCTCTAAAAGAAACATACAGTTCTTTTGCTAATTTTGTTTGTGATATTTCCAATGGTTTTAAAAATTCTTCATTTAATATTTCACCTGGGTGAATGGGATCTCTTTTTAATTCAAACATATTTACTCCTAATGATAATCTACTATTTCAACATCATAAGCATTTTGATTTTCAAATCTAAAAACAATTCTATATTGTTTATTAATCCTAATGCTATATTTCCCTTGATAGCTTCCCTTTAATAATTCAAGATTATTGCCTGGAGGAGATTTAAGATCTTCTATAGAATCAGCAGAGTTTAAATAAGTAAGTTTTCTAATAGCCGTTTTTAATATGGACTGTTCAAATTTCTTACTTTTACCTGTAATATAAAATTCTTCTGTCTCCTTCTCTGCAAATGATGTAATCATAATTACACTATAACATATAGTGTAATAGTTGTCAATTGATTATGCTTTCTGAATTTGAATAGTTGCAGATAAGTCTTGTTTCCTTTATATCTTCTTAAAATATAAATTTTTATTATCCATAAGCCAAGTTTGGTAATCTTTTATTCATAGAATAAAGATTAACAAAGTATTTGAGAGAGTTATTAAAAGGTGGAATAATATGAAAACATATTCAGAACTAGATAGACATGTATATTTATTTCAAAAAGTATTACGAAAAGAAGAAATAAATACAGATAGAATTTCTCAATATTTAGATGTTATATACTGCCCCTAAAATTTAAGACAATAATTTCACTAACTTAATTTCAACCTTGCAGTTTATCATTATGCTGATTTTTTAAAACTTTCAAGATATACATTCATAGGTTTTTGGTACCCAATAGCTGAATGAAATCTCTTAAAGTTGTACTTATGTATATAAAATTTTACTCCCTCTTTTAGATTTCTTATTGATTTGAACTCATTGATAAAAATATAGTTGTATTTTAAGGTTCTAAAGAATCTTTCTATTGCTATATTATCAATAGATCTACCTTTTCCATTCATTGAGATCTGGATATTGTTATCTTTTAAGATCTTGGTGTGTTCATAGCTAGTATATTGACTCCCTTGATCGGAGTTAAATACTTTAGGTTTAGGATATTTCTCCAATGCTTCTTTCAATGTGTATGTTGCCAATGTTGCATCCATTGTGTTTGATATTTTATATGCAAGTATTGATTTGGTGTGCCAATCAATTATTGCACTTAGATACATAAAACCACCAGGTACTCTTATGTAGGTAATATCTCCACTCCATACTTCATTAGGATTATTAACAATAACTTGTTTTTTATCATTGTGATACTCTGATAAAATATAAGGATAGGTTTTATGCTCTTTATCTTTGATGGAAGTTAGCTTTCTTTTTTTAGGTCTTATTGCTTCGATCCCTAAGATATTCATATATTTTAGAACCCTTTCTTTACCAATAACGTATCCTAGCTCCAACAATCCTTGATGAATCATCCTGTAATCATAGTCTGGGTTATCTGTATAGATCTCATCCATTGTATTTAAAATTTGTAGATTTTTCTCATTAACTGGTTTAGGTTTGTAATATATACTTGTTCTATTTAGATCTAGTAATTTACATTGCTTTGATATAGGTATTACTTTTGTCTTGAGCTTGGATTTCTCTATCAAAGTCTTTTTACTTAATAAGTCCAAGCTCTTTAGCTTTCCCATTGCCCAATCTCGCTCTATTGTTGTTTTTCCTAGAGTTTTTGCTAACTCGTTGTTCTCTTCTTTAAGAGTTTCTATTTCCTCTTTATAGTCTTTGGTTGCACCTGATAGGTCAAATGCTAAGAAAGCATTTTCTAAAAACTCTTTCTTCCACTTTTGTAGGCTCTGTGGTGTCACGGAATACTTTGAAGCTATCTGATTCAAAGTCTCTTCACCTTTCAATAGATCTAAAACAACTTTTGCTTTATACCCTCAAGGGGCACCAAGAAATCTGCACCGTAACTCTTCCCTCTTTTTCCCATTTCTCTTCTCCTAAAATTCTATTTTTACTTTAGCTTTTTAGAAATTAAATAGTCAAATTTGTTGTTTAGTTTTTTAGGGGCAGTATATGTATAGTTTTTTACAAATTTGCAACATTAAAACTAAAGACTATCAATTTGCTTCAAACTTAATAAATAATGCTGCTGAAGAAAATCGCTTTTGCAAGATAAGCTTTGATAAAGAGGTTTGGCACTATGTTAGAGACTTAAGAATATAGCCTAAGCTCTAACTATTACTTCCAGCACAAACAATACAAAGATCAGACTCAGGTCTTGCCTCTAGTCTTTCCTTTGCTATCTCTTCTTCACAATCAATACAGATCCCATAACTACCTTCTTCTAGTTTTCTAATAGCTATTTCTACTTTTTGAAGTCGAGCTCTCCTTAGCTCTAGTGCTTCAATCATAACAGTTTGAACTTGCAATAGCTCTTCTCTTGTATCTCCGATGGAGCAGTCACAGCTGACAGGTTCAGTTTCTTTCTTTATCTGAGTTAGGTTGTTTTGAAGCTCCTGTTTAAGATCTTGGAGCTTTTTTAGGAAGAATTCTTTGTTCAAATTTTTACTTATTTTTTTTACTCTTTCTCTCATTTGTTTCAACTCTTCTTACAAACCCACCTTCAGGCTCACCGCTAGATCTGATATTGTATTTATCTAGGGTTTTTTTATAGAAAAGATTTTCTATAATTGCTACATAACCGCAGTAGATTAGTATGGCTGTGTCAACGCTAATCTGATCGAATCCTGTTAATTTAGAAAATAGACCGAATAAGACGGAAAAGAATAGAACTTCGATGAGGAACCAAGTTTTTGTTTTTTGTCCCATACTTACTATGTGTTTTTCAAAGTTCGTTAAACCGATTTCTGTTAAATCTACTAAATTCATTTTATGTCCTTTTTCTTTTATCAGTAATCTAGATAAAAAGGATTATAACAGAAGCCCAAACAATTGAAAAATAGACTTTTATAAAAAGTAAGGATGCAAATTAATAGAGATTGATGATAAAATTATAATAAGCGTTTGCCAAGACTTTTATTGAGTAAATGCTTATTAGAATCACTTAAGGAATAATAATGACCGTAGAAGAAGCATTAATAAAAAGAAAATCTGTCAGATCTTTTCTCAAAAAAGAGGTAGAGATAGAAAAAATCAAAAAAATCTTAGACAAGGCAAAACACGCTCCATCAGGAACAAATATCCAACCGTGGAAAGCTTATGTTGTCAGTGGACAGAAACAGATAGATCTGACTGAAAAAATGGTTCAGGCTTTTAGAAGTGGCAAAGAAGAGAAGATGGAGTATCAGTATTATCCAAAATTTTTTAAAGAACCATTTAAACATAGAAGAAGAGAGACGGGGCTATTACTTTATTCTGCTATTGATATAAAACGTGAAGAGAAAGAGAAAATGAAAGCTCAGTGGGAAGAAAACTACAGATCTTTTGGTGCTCCAACGGTTATCTATTTTACGATGGATAAAAGCTTAGAGACAGGTTCTTATTTGGATTATGGAATGTTTATCCAGTCTGTTGCTTTGATGGCAACTGAGGTTGGATTGGGAAGCTGTATTCAGGCTGTTTTGGCCCAGTATCCTGACATAGTAAGAGAAGAACTTGGAATTAAAGAGGATGAAACTGTGATTTGTGGGATTGCTTTAGGTTATGAAGATGAAGACCATAAAATTAACAGTTACAGAACTCCAAGAGTAGAGTTGGAGGAATTTGTAACTTTTGTTGAGTGATTTAACTTAGGAAGAACAGCTTAAATGGGATACTCCAGCTATCCCAAAAAGATCTAGAGGTTTCTTTCTGTAGTATCTTTCTTCCACAGTCTTACATTGCTCATCATATGGATTTTTCATAATCTTTTGAAGTTCGTGGATTAATGAATAGTCACCTTTTTGGGCTTGTTGATAGGCTGGTTGTAAAATCCACTCTCTTAGCGTGTATTTTGGATTGGCTCTTTTCATCTTTTGTGAAATCTCTTCTAAAGATCTAGTTTGATTATTTAGCAGATCTCTCCAAGTGTCAAACCAATTATTCCAATGGTTGAAAAGTTCTTCATTAATTGATTCATTGTAAAAGCTTTTGATTAGTGGTGTTAGATCTTTAGGAGTATTAGATAGTTCTCTAAAAAAGATGGTATAGTCTACCCCTGTTTGATTCATTAAATGGATAAGGTCGTTAAAGATCTCACTATTGTAAGTTTCCAATCCAAGTTTTGAAGCTATCATCTCTCCCATCTTTTTTTCCATAATGTGGGGGAAATCGTTTTGTATCTCTTCTAGTCTTTCTAAAGTCTTTTTATCTGACTGAAAAAGAGGTTTTAAAGCGAGACAAAACATATCAAAATTTCGTTTTGCTGCTCCGTGTTGATTGAAAAATGAGAAGTGAACTCCTCCACCTGTCCATGGCTGGTACTGGATATCAAACATATCGATAAACCCAAAAGGACCATAATCAAGGGTGAATCCTCCAATAGCGCAGTTATCACTATTAAAATTTCCTTGACAGTAGCCAACTCTTATCCAATCGGCAACTAAAGAAGTTAGACGATTGGAAAACTCTTCTGTTAGTTTTAGAACCTTCTCTTCAAAAGAGAGGTCTTTTCCAATTTCTAGGTACTCTCTTTGGAGTATATGAAGAACCAGATTTTTTAGCTCTTCCATAGCTTTAGAATGTTCATTTTTCCTGGCCCTTCTTCCAAAAAGCTCCAGTTGCCCAATTCGAAGGAAAGATGGAGCAACACGGGTTGTTATTGCAACTTTCTCATCAATCATCACTTCTGGATCTTTTGAGTGGGAATCTGGAAGAAACCATGGTCTTTTTACTGTCTCAGATCTTGATGTAAAAAGAGATAGAGATCTAGATGTTGGAATTCCCAAGCCATGCATATGCTCTTGGGCTAGAAATTCACGGACAGATGAACGAAGAACAGCTCTTCCATCTGCTCCTCTACAATATGGAGTTTGTCCTGCTCCTTTAAGCTGAAACTCCCACCTTTTGCCATTGATAACTCCTTCAAAAATAGAAATAGCTCGTCCATCTCCATAGCCATTTCCAGATCCAAATGGACAATTGTCATAATACTCAGTGCCATAAATAGAGAGAGCATAGCCTGTCGCCCAACCGATTTTTTTTAGAGGATTTGGAAGATCTGAAGAATCTCCAGAAAACATTTTTTTAAACTCATCACTTAAAGCTAAACCATCATCAAAACCTAGATCTTCAAAAAACTCTTTACTATGAGAAATATAGATTGGTTCTTTGATAGGAGTTGTTTTAACAGTTACAAAATGCCCACTAAAAACCTCTCTAGAGTCGTGGTCATTACCATCTTCTTTAGAGTTAGGATCAGGAGTTAGATCATTGATAAAAGAGTAATCTGCTAGTTTTAATAACTCTTTCATTTATTGATCCTATTTAAAAACTTTTTGATTGTTTGTAACAGTTGGCTATGAAGCTCTTCTCGTGATTTATTCTTTCCATCTTCACAAACAAATGAAGCACCTTCTTTAGCCAAAACTTCAGTAGCTCCTTTTTTACAAACTTGAACAAAACTAAAGTGTGAAGCATCTTCTATCTCCACATAAGTTATTTTCTTTGAGAAATTTTTTATTTGCGGTTTTATCTGAGTTTGAACAGGTACATTTTTGTCTAGCTCTCCACCAATAACTAAAGAAGGAATTTTAATATTTTTTAAACTCTCTTTTGTCATCATAGGAATAAATCCCGGTACAATAGCTATAGAAGCTTTTATTCTTGGATCTTTTAAAGATTGGGAAGAACTTTTATAATAATTCTTATCAAATTTAGAAAATGTTTTTTGAAAGTAACCACAAGATCTATCGAAGTTATTTTGACAAAAATCTTTATATTTTTTCATATTTAATTTTACTCCACCAAGTGCTAAAGAGGTATACCCTCCCAATGAATAACCTACAGCATAAATCTTTTTTTTGTCAATAAATTTAGAATATTTTGAAGCTAAGATAGAATCAATAAGAAAACTACCATCCTTAGGTTGATTCCACATCTTAATTACTTTAGATGGAGTGGCTTGTTCTGATGTATAGTCAGGATGATTTGCACCAATCACCATATAACCATTTTCTACAAGCTTACTAGCCAACCAAGACTGGTTTTTCCAATTACCAGAAGTCCCATGGAAGAGTATAACTAAGGGATATTTCCCTCTTTTTATTGTTCCATTTAATCTTCCGTTAAAACCTTTAAAAGCAATGTTTTCTCCAAATATTTGATTGTTATTGTCTGATGATGGATACCATACCTTTGTTATTAGAGTTCTATTGAGTTTATGATTGATAAAAGTCTCTTCTTTAAATCCTATACCGGCGATTATTAGTTGTGAAAAAAGACCTATTGTAAAAATAATTCTTAACATTCTATTTCCCTTTTTGAACTGTTTCAATTTATACCATTATTTAGTATAAAACTTATTAATAGCAAACTTTGTTATTATTCCCATTATATAATTGAAAAAGGCAACAAATGTCAGCAGATAAAAACGAAATTAAACAGATATTTGATAACACTCTTGAAGGTTTTAAAGGACAGATCTTTGTTAAATATTTTGAAAATGATTTTTCTGAATACTTATGGGATAAAATCTTTGATGATGAAAGTATTGGTACTTTAAAAGTGAGAGAAGAGTTTCGAGATATTCCAGAAGAGGAGTTGATAGAGAAGATAGACTTTGAACTAGACTGTCTATTAATGCCGACAGAGTAAAAGGAAAAACAGTGGATATTTCAAAAGAGGAAAATATAAAACTATTCGCGTCTTTAGCAGTCGAAGTGAAAAATCAGCTTAGTGAAGAGTTAAAACAAGATATTCGATATGAGATGTCCGTTGTTTTATATGTTGGATTGGCTTTTCATC
>JAOXRY010000428.1 GCA_025800305.1 Campylobacterales bacterium
TCTATTTATTATTTTTTTCGCTTGGAATAATCAAGATATTTAGCACCAAGTTTTTTTTTGCCTTTTTTTGAAGTCTTTTGAAATCATCACCTTCCACAAGTATTTTCTTGGGTGTGTCTTTGGTTACGACTTTCTTTTTAATTTTTTTTGGTTTGATTGGTTTTTTGTTATCTTGTCCATCACCACTACATGAAGTAGAATCTCTTTTTTTAACAACCTTTTTCCTTTTCTTGGGTTTCTTTTTTTTATTGGTTTTTCATCATCACTGCTGAGAAGATCTTTTTCAATAAAATGTTTTATTTCCTTTGTAGCAGTAACTTTGTTTTTATTTTTTGTTGGTTTTTCTTCTTTAACCGCAATTGTCAAACCAGTATCAGATTCATTACCAGAACTATCAGAACTGCTTAAATCAGTAGTAAAAGAACTTTTAACAGTATTGTTTTCAACTACCGTTTTCATTTATTATTAGTTTAGATAAACGTTGTTGTAAAAGCCTCATCAAAGCCTTATCAAACTGCCGGTCTGGTCGGAAACCAATTCCAAAAAGCCGATCTGGCCGGCGATCAATTAGTCTCTCTCTTTCAATAAAATATTTGAGTAGTTATAATAATGTTCTTCTCTGCCTCAACGGGAACCCTACTTTTTTCCGATTATCCCGCGAGCGAAGCGAGCCATTTCTCCTGTCATTTGTCATAAGATTTTCACAGACTATTCTGAAATTAATGAATTTGAGGTGAAGGGGGGAATTGTCAGACAGAGGGTTAAAGGGGAAATGACAGATGTTTAATTGGTGGGGAGTTGTTAACTTGGTTATTTTCTGTATGGAAATATTTTGCGAAAATGTGAAGACTGGAATAACCAGGGGGATGACTTGCAGTGAGTCTATCTTCATCATTTTTCTGGTTATTCTTGTTATAAAAAAATATTTCTAAAATGGGTTTTTGAAGAAAGAGTACAAAATAAATGACAGGAAATAGACTGGGAAAATTTTATGACAGATGACAGAGGAAATGACTGGGATAATCGGAAAAAAGTAGGGTTCCCGGTGGGGCACAAAGAACATTAATATAACTACTCATATAGTCAGACAGTGTTAATAAATCGACACCTGCTAATGTTTTGAAAGAAGGTTTTCCTTTTTCCATGATTTTTGTGTTTAACCTTCCTTTGCTTGCTGTCCATGTGGTTAGTTAGTGCTCGTCTGCATTTTTGTATCGTGTTACTGTAACACGATACCTTGGGATGAGGC
>JAOXRY010000457.1 GCA_025800305.1 Campylobacterales bacterium
CCCACTGTGTATTTACAGGACCATAACTTGAAACTTTTGTCACTATTGTCTGTTTTTCATTGGGCTTTAGGGTTATAGGAAAAGCACTATAAAAACCTTTGATCTCTCTCCCTGTATTTCTCCGATTGTCCCCTAGTTTGAAACTAGAGTGTAGTTGATTATCTTTGTAGAGATAGACATCGATAAAGTCAATTCCATTTCTTGGATTTTTTAAGACTTTTTCTCCAGAAGTAGATGAGTTGTTTTTTATCGTTGAGACAGTCCAAATACTGCATTTTGTATAACCAAATGCATATTTTTTTAGAGGTTTAAGATCTTTTGATGTAATTACACTCTCTTTTGTTTGACTGTTGGAACAATCAACAAGAAACTTTTCATCTTCAATAAGAAAACTATTGTCTCCAGAAAGAAGTGAAATCAAAAGCAAAAATGAGAAAAGATGTTTCATTATTTACGAATAAACTTTTGAAAGCATGAGACCGACACCTTTTATTGTCTTTAGCTGTTTTGAAGCAATCTTCTTTCGAAATCTGTAGATCATATTTCTTATAGATCCCTCTGGCATAAAGCCATCAAAGATTTCCAAGTCAATAATATCTTTTGAAACTACCCTATCTTGATTATCTAAAAGAAGCTCTAATAGCTTTATCTCATTACTTGTTAAAGAGATGCTCTCTCCATCTTTTATCACAACTTTTTTACTGTAGTTATAAATCGTATTATAGTCAATTTTGACCTCTTTCTCTTTTTCATCTTTTGGAAATATTCCTTCCAAAGTATCTAAAAGTTCTTCATACTTAATAGGTTTGACAAGATACGCAGAGATATTAAGGTTGATTATTTTAAGAAGTTTTTCTGAATCAGTGTGATTACTCATCATGATTATAGGAGTAGTTCTATCCTTCTCTCGGATAAATTTAGCAAGTTCTCCTCCATCGACTTTTGGCATTACAAAGTCTGTTATTACAAGATCTACAGACTCACTAAGAAACTTCTCCTGAGCCTCTTCTCCATCTCTTGCTATAAAAACTTTACAAAAGAGATCTTTTAGCACACAATATAAGTTGTCGATAATCATCTGCTCATCTTCTACAAGAAGCAGATTAAAATTTTTAAAGTTCATACTATCCTAAACACGTTCAAATCACACTCATTCTAACATATACAACATCTCAATAACTTCTCAATGATATGTAGACTTCACTTTTTTTAAAGGTTTACTTCTTCTTATCTTAGTATATTGGATCATAGAAAAGTGGGATGGGTTAAAGAGATAAGGTCAATATATTCCATTCAATAACGATAATAAACTGCTTTAACCTATTTGTTCACAATCTTGGTACAGTAGCTGTTCTCTAATCTACAGTTGTTCTATTAAAAGGATTCTTTAGGAAGTGGCGGGCAGACAGGGAATTTTGGAAAAAATCCTCTAAAACCTCATGAATACAATGTTTAAGATTTTTGGCGGACAGCTGAACCGTCATAAAAAACCCTTTAAACTGTCATAGTCGTTTTTGTATTATATTTAACTATTTCTTAATGCTTTCTTTTGTTTCCGTGTTAATCTCTTTTTTAGTTCTATTTTTTCATCTTCATCATCTATATCATCATTACTATCTGTTTCTTTTTTTTCATCATTTTCAACTTCTTCCAAATGCCATATCTGAAAATTATACCAACCCATGAAGCTTTGATCCTCTTTGATAATTTCATAGTTATCTACATCCTTATAAGGAATATTAAAAAATACCTGCTTGATAGAATTGACTGTTG
>JAOXRY010000460.1 GCA_025800305.1 Campylobacterales bacterium
GTTAATGGTGAAGGTATCTACAAAAAGCTGTGGAGTAATTATGAAAAAGCAAGTCAGTGGAACTTAGAAAAAGGAGGGTCTCATGAGTAGTAAAAAATCATCTTCATTTAAAGAATCGTACGACATTACAGTAAAGATTGCAGGAGAAAGAGCACCCTTATTAAAAAGAAGTTTTTTATATTACATCATAGCTTATATTTTTCAAGGTTTAGCTTTCGCTTTTTTCTTTCCATTATTAGATGCTATTTTTGCAAAAAACTTTATCATAGAAGATGGTTTTTTCTGGTTAAGTATTATTGGTGGATTTAGTTTTTTGTCATTTATTTTTAGATGGTTGGCCAATGGATTTCAATATTCTAACGATATAGTAGAGATAGCCCACAAACTTAGAACTAGACTTGGAGAAAAAATAAAGACTATGCCACTTCAAAGTCTTTATAAGTATAGAACAGGAGAGTTGAACTCTATTTTAGCTCAAAATGTAGATGAATCTGTTCTTCACATGGGAGTAGTAGCAGGGATGTTTTTTGAAGCAGCTGTTGTACCTATAGTCATAATTGTTGCTACATTTTTTGTTGAACCAGCTATGGCTTTAGCTCTTTTAATCGCATTTCCTTTAGCGGTGCCTATTTATAGATGGAGCAGAAGAAAGACAAAATGGGACAAAACAGAAGGTGCAAAAGCACACGCTGGACTAGAAGCAGATACTGTTGAGTATATTCAAGGGTTGCCAGTTTTAAGAGCTATAAATCAAGTAGGAGCTAACGCTACAAATTTACAAAAATCAATTAGTCGTTTAAAAGAGGTTCAAAAGCTAGGTGTTTTTGGTGCTACATTGCCAATGATTGTTATGAATACATTAGTTGAATTTGTGTTTTTATTTGTGCTAACTTTAGGTAGTCTGTGGATTGCAGGAGGAGAATTTACTATAGGAGCATTAGTTGGATTAATGGTTGTATTAGGAAGACTTAGTGAACCATTGGCAAACTTTTTAGCTATAACTGGAATATTAGATCTTATGGAAGCTTCTTTTCGGAAGATTAAAGAGATACTTGAAGTAAAAGATTTTTTGGTAAAAGAACCAAAAGAGACACCAACAAAATTTGATATCTCTTTAGAAGGTGTTGATTTTTCTTATAAAAATACAGACCAAAAATCCCTTAAGAACTTAACTATATC
>JAOXRY010000432.1 GCA_025800305.1 Campylobacterales bacterium
ATGCTGGGAATACAGATCTTAATCCAGAAAGTAGTAAAGGATATGAGGTCTCTTTAAAGAAAAACTCATCATCTCTGACATACTTTAATAACCAAATAAATGATGAGATTATCTATTCTGGTGGAAAATATGCAAATGGAACGGGGGAGTCAAACTACAAAGGTTATGAACTAGGGACATCTTATAAGATTGATTCTTTAGATACTATTTTCTCTTTTCATCATATTGACTTAAAAGCAACAGATGATAAAGGAGAGAAACTAGCAAAAAGAGCTGATACTACAACAACTTTCAATATTGACACTTATAAAGGAAAACTTCATGTTAACTTTAATGGTCAATACATTGGGGATCGTGTTGAATACAGTTATGGCACATACAATGTAAGTAGTAAAACTGGAAACTATGGAGTTTTTAATAGTGCAATTAACTACAATGTTACTAAGGATTTTCAAGGTTACATAAAACTAGACAACATAGGAGATAAGAAATATCAAGTTGTTGACGGTTATGGTACAGCTAAGAGATCTTATTACTTAGGACTGAAGGCTAATTTTTGAGAATTGTTCCAAAACAATACTTATGGTACAAAGGTTTGAACTCAACCTTTACAGGGCTCTCTATTGGAGCCTTGTTTACTATCTATTCTCCACTAGAACCAAGTATATTCTCAATAGGAGGTATAGCTTTAGCCGTTATGATGTTGATAGTTGCACATTTTTATAATGTACTTTTACAAATTAAGCAGTTTTTCTATATTTCACTATTTGTTGAAGTGGTTATGTTATTTCTAGTAATAGGCTTTATTATAAGTCCTTACACCTATCAAACAGCCTTACTTGTCTATATAGGCTATCAATTGACATTCTCTTTTGGAAGCTATCTTGTAAGAGCAGAAACACTTTTTACAAAAAGAAGAAAACTTCTTACCTTAATAGATTCAAGTAAACAGTTAGGCTATCTTATTGGTATGGTGGCTTCATGGCTTTTTTACAAAACTACAGGATATTATGGAGTAGATGAAAAATCACAAGCTGTTTTGATTCTTCACTATTTCTTATTTTTTGTGGAGTTAGGAATTATCTACTTTTTATTAAGAAGCTTTAAAAAGTAGTTTTTTCTTTATTATCTCCTCTCATTAATTTTCTGTTTACAATCCATAGTTAGACTAAACATACCGTTTTTAAAAGGATTTCCAATGAAAAAAGTTTTATTAATTTTTACACTATTTACAGTAACACTACTGGCAGAAAATCATATGACAGTTTATAAATCAAAGTATTGCGGTTGCTGCGGTAAGTGGGTAGAACATATGGAGAAAAATGGGTATAAAGTTAAAACTATTATTCGTGAAGACATGACAAGTGTAAAACAAGAACTTGGAGTTCCTATGAATCTTCAATCTTGCCATACTGCTATTGTAAATGGTTATCTAGTTGAAGGTCATGTTCCAGCTGATGTTGTTGATAAAATGTTAAAAGAAAAACCAAAAATCAAAGGTATCGCATCTCCTGGTATGCCAATGGGAAGCCCAGGAATGGAGCAAGAAAATATGAAAGATCCAAATCCTATCTATGCTTTTGATAAAAGTAAAAAACCTTACTTATTTGCAAAAAGATAATGAAATATCTCTTTCTTTTTCTTCCTTTTTTTCTTGTAGGTTGTTTCCCACAATCCCAAGAAAGATGGTATGAGAAAGAGAGAATTTCAAAAGGAAAAACTCTCTATAACCAATACTGTATAAGCTGTCATAACAAAAATGCTGCAGGAACAAAAGATTGGAAAAAAACAGACAAAGATGGTTTCCTCCCTCCACCACCTCTTAACGGTACTGCCCACACATGGCACCATGACGCAGATCTCCTTTTTAAAATAATGGATGAAGGTGGAGCTCTTTATAATGGGAAAATGCCACCGTTTAAAGATGTTCTTACAAAAGAAGATAAGTTAAATATTTTGGCATATATTCAGAACTTTTGGAAAAATGAAACTTATGAGATCTGGATAGAGGAAATTCAAAAAGGCAGAGAGGTTAAGTAATTAGTCTTTTAAAAAGCAAATCTTCTAAGTTTCTACTAGAGTCTACAATCATTAGAATAGAGATCTTATTTTCAGCTATTTTATAAATCATTCGCCATCTTTTAAAAATCAACTCTCGATACTTAACAATCCCAAGGTCTTGAAGTTCTGGAACAAATCTTCCCTTTTCAGGAGAGCTAATTAAATCATTACCAAAATCTTTAATCTGTTGAAAAATACTTTTAGCATTTTCCAAACTATCCAGCTTGATATATTCAACTATATCAATGAGATCTGATTTAGCACTTTGTGTCCAAACCACTTTCATATTAAAAAAGCTTCTTCTCTAACTCTTCAAACATTTCACTATGTTCTTGAACTTTTCCCTCTTCAATCTCTTTCTCACTATGAATAATAAGCTTTAAAAGATTTAAAGAGTTTTGCAAATTCTCATAACTTTTAATATCCTGAACAACTGCCTTTGCCTCACCATTTTGTGTAATAATTACAGATCTTTGATTTTCATTTACCCTATTTATAACTTCTGCTGTTTTGGATTTTAGATAACTTATTGGCTTAATATCTTCACTAAGATTCATATTTAATCCTTTTGGATTTTCATATATTGTACTAAATTTAGATTGAATTTGGAACCATTACTTCAATAAACTTTTCAATTTTTCCTTATCTAAAAACATCCCTTTTCCATTAATAGAATCAATCTTATATTGATTCTTAGGAGATACTTGCTCCAACACCTTCTCAAAATGATTCTCTGTCTTATCAAACAATCTTTTATACCTATAAACAAAATGGGTATTACTATCAGACTTTTCCAAACAAGCTTTTAACTTAGGTATTAAATACTCTTTTGTTGTCTCTTCCAAAATCTGATAATAAAGCTTTTTTGACATATCCCTATAATTTATTGCTGTGTTATTAGGATTGAGAGCAAAAGGAAAAATATCCAGTGTTATAAAACCGTTTTTATAAAAGTAGTCATACATCATATTTTTCTGTTCTACTGTTGTTTTTGGTCTAACAAGGTTTTCATCATCTTTTAAAAAAACTTCTAGATCTTTAAAGTAAAAAAATACACTTGGAGCAGTATGAGGATTATAAAGATATCTCTGGATATCCCCATAAAAAGGAGCTTCAGAAATCATAATAACTTTTAGTTTATCTATTTTTTGAAACTGTTTATTCCATAATTTTTCTATATTTAGAAAAGCATTTTTTAAATAGGTTTCATCGTTTTTAAAATAATTTAATTTATCTTGTTCTTTATAGAGCTTTTTTAATTTTTTTGATATTGGATTCCAATCGATTATCATAATATTTGCTTTTGAATTTTTTTATTAAGGAATTTTACTGCTTTTTGCTTTTTGAGATCTGATTACAGATCTAACCTTTATTTTTTATCCCTTTCATTTTTTTAGAAAAAACGAAACAAAAAATCGTGGGGTTAATCGTTCCTATTCTTTTCGTTCCACCGTTACGAAACAAAGAAGTTGTGAACTCGCTCCGCTCAAACAGCACAACTTCTGATTTTGTTTCTCCACAATTCCACTCAAAGGGAACTCATGACCCCACACCCCAAAGATAGCAAAGGAGAAATTCATAAAATTGAAACTTCTTCAAATTGGTATTCAGTTGAGAGTGGTATAAATATTTGTACGATCGCTAGAGGTCAAGATACGATCAGTGCGGTTTTCTTTTTGTCCCGTCAGGGCTTTTTCTTTGCTTGGCATAAAGAAAAAGGGGTGACATTTGGGCGGACTTTCCTAAAGTCGCGATCTAATAAATAGTAAACCTATTTAAAAAATCATTTATCATTAGGAGAATCAATATAAATTTGATAAGAATAAGCTGTTTTCAAACCTACTATTATTATCCACCATATATACCAACCAGTCCATAATAAACTTATAAGTTCTTTAAAATCAAATCCTGACAACAAATAGATTGTAAATAGAAGGAATATACTTACAAAAATATTTGCTTCATACACAAGTTTTTTTTTGAAAACTTTTTCATATGCTTGATTTAAAGTAACCCTAGTATTAACTTTAATAAATTTTGAAAAAATATATATCATCATATAAAAAGGTAAAATAAATAATATAAAATACAAATTTCCGATAACCAATCCAACTGTTATCTGTAAGTCAAAAGAAATAATTGAAATTAGTACAAGAGAAAAAAAAGATATTGGTAATATCTGGTCATGTACCTTTGTTTTAATTTTCATTTATTCTAAACTAAATACTTCTTCACAAGCCCCATCAAATTCTCTCGAAACTTCTCATTAAATCCAGCAAGGTCTGAGTTGATTTCCTCAATGAGTTCATTTTTTCTCCCCACAGCTCCATCAACACCAAGAAGATTTGTAAAAGTATTTTTATCCTCATCATTCCCCGTAGGTTTCCCAGCTTCCTCTGCTGTCTGTGTAGCATCGATGATGTCATCTTGGATCTGGAAAAGAAGTCCTAATTTTAATCCTAGATTGAATATTTTTTCTTGAGCTACTAGATCTAATCCTGCGATGATAGCTCCCATTTTTAGACTTCCTGCGATTAGCACACCTGTTTTTTTGCTATGTAAAAATTCTAGTTGTTCAATAGTTAAAAGCTCATTTTCAAAATGACAATCAATCGCTTGTCCAAGAACCATTCCTCGGGTTCCTCCATACTCAGCAAGGGTTTTTACTAGTTTAACAACAACGTCTCCGTTAAGAGGTGCGTTGGCAACTTGGTTAAATGCTTCTGTGTTTAGAGCATCTCCAACAAGGACAGCTGTTACTTCATCGTATACTTTGTGAAGTGTTGGGTTTCCCCTTCTTAGATCTGAATCGTCCATTACAGGAAGGTCATCGTGAATTAGGGAGTATGTGTGAAGCATTTCAATTCCTAAAGCTACAGGGTAGCTATTCTCTAAAAGAAGTGGCTCGTAGCTTTCTACAACTGCGAAGACTAGCTTTGGTCTAAATCTCTTTCCTCCAGCGATTAACATCTTTCCTAACGCCTCTTCGTAATGAGGGTGAAAGCTTTTTGCTTTTGGTAGATTGTCCATAAGATACTGTTCGAAGTTGTCCATAAGTTTCCCTAAAAAATGATTGGATTATATTGCCATAGAATCTGTTAATTTTCCTAAAAAGGTTATACGAAGAAGTTATATATTTTGTTCTTGACGTTGTCTCTTTTTACAAGAGAAGATCTTGTAAGGTTAGGAAGGACTAATAGGAATCACTCCTCTGCTAGTTCTATAAAAAATTGAAATTTTTCTCTTTCAAATATAAATTTTCCATCTATCTTTTTTGTTTGAGACAATAATCTTGCAACTTCTGCTGGACGAAACACTTCTATATTTTCTACTTGTTTTAAAGTATCTCCAATTTTCAATCTTTTTTTCTCTGCTAAAGAGCCTTTTTTAATTTTGATAATATTTAAGTTTTCATCAAAGACAAGACCAAATCTTTCTAAAAATGTCTCATTATCAAAGCTGTCTCCAAGAAGTTTATAAACCTCAATCTCTTTTTCCACAGGTCTACCATTTCTTAAAAATTTCACCTTTAGAAATTCTCCAGGCTTTGCAAACATAATAATATCTTGTACTTCTAAAGAACTCTCTACCTTTTTCCCATCAATCTCTGTGATAAGATCTCCTGGCTTAAACTCTATACCTTTTCTGTAGGGATCCGTTAGATAGACAATTGGCTCTTCAATCTCATCTGCAAATCTTGCCCCGATATCTCCATACATAAAAGGATCAGTTTCAAGAAAAAATTTGACATACCTTGTTTCTACAAATTTATTCTCTCCAACACCAAGACCTACAGATGAGTAACACTTAATACCAACAACACTTCCCTTTGGTGTTGGCTCTGTGAAAGTTGCAAAGTTAAAAGCAATCTGCCTTCTTTTTACATTTCCTATTGTATATTTAGATTTTGTAATGACAGCAACTTCATCAGCATTTAAAAACTTATCTGTTGGTGTTAATTTTATATATTCTAGATCTTTCTTTGTCTCCACCAAAACCATACTCAAAAGTTTATTTCCTCTTACAAACTGAAAATCTTTCATTTTTCCAGGGTGCTTATTAGTAAAAAGAAGCGCACGATGTTTACTGACACCAATCGCTGGTATTCCATTGACTTTAAACATTGCATTTGAATTTTTTTGATAACAAGGCTGGAAGTCCAAACCTTGTAAAGAGAGAAGGCAGAAAAGAAAGAGAAAGACTATTTTCATCTATTGTTTCATCAAGTTACCAAGATCCCCAATGGCACTCATAGCCATATTTTTTCTATCAGCATCAACTGATTTTGAAACATCATTAATTGCACTAAGAAGAAGGATTTGTAAAGACTCTTTATCTTCCAATAAAGAATCATCTATATTAAGATCTATAATTTCACCACTTCCATTGGCTTTTACAGAGACAAGTCCTCCACCAGCTTTTGCTTCATAAACTTTATCTTTTTGTCCTTGTTGAACCTCTTCTGCTTTTTTTTGAATATCGCCCATCATCTCACCAAGTTGGCTTAAATCCATATTTCCAAACATATTTTATATCTCCTTCTTTTGGAGTAAAACTCCAAAAAATTCCCCTCACTAAAGCTTAGAGAATTTTGTACTAAAACTATATTTCTTCTAAAACCTGTGTTATTTTGTTATTCTCATCAACCATAATAACTTTTGGCTTATAAGTTTTTAACTCTTCTTGATTGTAAGATCCATATGCAATTACAATAATTAAATCGTTTACTTGAACCTTTCTTGCAGCTGCACCGTTAATGCACATATCACCACTTCCTTTTTCACCTTCGATGATATATGTTGCAAATCTTTCCCCGTTGTTAATATTTACAATTTCTACTTTTTGCCCAATCAAAAGTCCACTAGCTTCCAATAAAAGAGGATCTATTGTGATTGAACCTATATAGTCTAAGTTTGAGCCAGTAATTCTTGCTCTATGAATTTTGGCTTGTAACATATCAATAGTCATTTTTCTCTAAATACTCCGTAACAATTTTTCTATCATTTAGAGGAATCTTCTCACCATTAACCTCTTGGTATTCCTCATCGCCCCGACCAAGTATAGCCAATAATTCATTCTCTTTCAAGTTAGAAATAGCCGTTTCTATCGCCTCTTTTCTATCTTTAATTTTATAAAACTCTTTTCCTTCTGACATACCTTCTGCTATCTCATCTATGATAGTATCAGGATCTTCACTTCTTGGGTTATCACTGGTGATATAAACACGAACACTATAATGAGAAGCTAACTTACCCATAGGCAGTCGTTTTGTCTTATCTCTATCTCCTCCAGCTCCAACAACTGTAACAACCTTCATAGGCTCTAAAGATCTTAAAACTTGCAAGACTCCATCTTCTGTATGGGCAAAATCAATGAAAATAAATGGTTTTCTAGAGATAACTTCCATCCTACCACTTACCCCTGCAAAGTTCTCTACGTTGTTACAAATTTCCTCAATTTTTTTATTGGTAAGCATATGTACAGCACTTACTGCACCTAAGATATTATAAAGATTGAAAAACCCAATCATTGGACTTGTAAAGCTATGTTTTTCATTGGCAAAAGCAATTATTCCTGCTAATCCGTAGTTAAATGAGTAGGCCTCTAGCTTATATGTACCTTGTCCCTCTATTGTATAGCTTCTTGAATTTTTTCCTACCATATGAAAATTTTTATCATCTGAATTAAAAAGTTTTGGTGTATCGTCTGCAAAAAAACTATTTTTAATCTTAATATACTCTTCTTCTGTCTCATGGTAATCTAGATGATCTTTTGTAATATTGGTATGGATTTTTAGGGCAAACTCCATCCCTTCTATTCTCTCTTGTTCAATTGCATGAGAACTTACTTCCATAACAAAAAAATCACAACCGTTTTCTGCTGCTATGTGCATATGATGATAATTTCCAAGAACTTGAGGAGTTGTTAGGGTTTTACCTTCTACTTTTTCTTCATTTATGAAAAAGCCTCTTGTTCCTTGCATTGCAACTTTGTATCCAAGATCCAAAAGTAATGAGTAGATTAAACCTGCTGTGGTTGTTTTACCATTGGTTCCTGTTATACCAATTACTTTTATATCTGTATTAAAATAGCTTGTAAGATCTTTTACTGTTAGGATATCTCTACAATTTCTTTTTTCTGCATCCTCAATGTATTTTTTTGATGTTTTTGAAGCTAAAAAAAATGTATTCTCATCTACTTCTGATGAGTTGTCTGTTATCCACAGACTTTCGTTAATTTGTAATTTCAAGTTGTTCGATTTGATTTATTAAATTTAGTAGGTCTCTGATTCTTTCATCAGAAGGAAATACACTATTAGCACTATCTATATATCCTAATGCCATCTCAATATAACCATTTTGAATCAGTATTTCTACAAATTCAAAAAAGTCCTCTTTTTTTGTAATTACTACTTTTGTAGAGAAGATAATCTTCTTAAAGATCTCTTTAAAATTTCCATCTTCAGATTCTAAAATATCTTTAAAATCTTCATAAGAGATCCCATTCTCAATCTCATTTAGCTCTACTTCTTCATCAAAAGAAGCTGGATCTAACATTGAATCAAAACCACTTTCAACAGAGCTAATTAAAGATTCTACAACTTCATATGTGTGAACTTTATCTACTTGCTTTGATGCAGAATAAAACTCATAGATAGCTTGAGCTTCATCTTCTAGATCATAAGCCAAAGAAGAGAGTAAGATACCAATATCTATATCTTTATCACTTGGTTTAATCTCTTTTGCAAGAGCATAGAATTTTAAAGCGCTATCATAGTCTCTATTTTGAAAGCTTTTTTTTCCAAGTCTTTTATATTTAATAAGATTTTTTGTTTCTTGTGTCAACTACCTAATTCCTTTTGGCAATTCTACAATTACAGTTGATCTAGTTTATCTTCCATACCCTGTGGAGTATTTTTAACCACAAGTTCTGGATGAATATATTCTCTTAAATGTTTCTCAACTAAATTTTTGATAGTTACGTTGCTTGAAGCACAACCTACACAAGCTCCTTGAAGTTGAACAAATACTACTGCATTTACAACATCAATAAACTTAATGTCTCCACCATCTTTTTGAATTGCTGGTTTAATTTTATCAAGATTAAATAAAACTGCTGATTTTAGTTCTTCGTCTGTAAAAGGAAAACTCATCGGATGTCTTTATTAGAAGTTTTGGCAAGTAGAATATCTCTACTTGCCATTTTTGAAATTATAAAATTTCGATTGTTGCCATAAGAGTTGCATCACCTCTTCTGATTCTAGTTTTCTTGATAGATACATATCCACCATTTCTAGATTCGAATTTAGGAGCAATCTCTTCTAGTAATTTTTTAGTAGCTTCTTTGTCTTGTAGACTAGCAAATACTGCTCTGTGAGCATTAAAGTCACCTTTTTTTGCTTTTGTTACAAGCTTATCAAAATAGCTTTTTAACTCTTTTGCTTTTGGAAGAGTTGTTTCAATCTTTTCTTCTCTTACTAGTGCAATAGTAAGGTTCTTAAGAAGAGCTAATCTGTGAGAAGTAGTTCTTCCTAATTTTCTATGTGCTTTTCTATGTCTCATTATTACGCCTTTAATTCAGCTAGTTTATCTTTAAACTGGCTAAGAAGATCTGCTGGAATATCCTCAGTTACAGGGAAACCAATCTCTTCTAATTTAGCTTTAATTTCATCTAAAGATTTTTTACCTAGATTTTTAACTTTTGCTAACTCAGCTTCGTCCATAACCGCTACTTCGCCAACATACTTAATATCACTTCTTGTTAAACAGTTGTGACTTCTAGCACTAAAGTTTAACTCTTCAATTTTTGTTAAAAGAGTTTTTAATCTACCATCATCAGCAGCTTTAGCTTTTGGAGTAGCTTCTTCTTTAATACCAAATTCACTTTTGAAGATCTCTAACTGTTTGAACATTGTTCCAACAGCTTCTTTGAATACATCTTCTGGTGCAATAATACCATCAGTTTCGATGTTAAATACAATTTTTTCAAAGTTAGGATTATCTTCAACAAGAACTTTCTCTATCTCATAGTTTCCTTTTTTTACAGGAGTAAAGATAGCATCTAAAGGTAAGAAACCTTCTTCAACTTGATCTCTAATCTCTTCACTTGGTACGTAACCCATACCTTTTTCAACTACGATTGTGAAATTTAATTCACCATCATCGTTGATAGTAGCAAAGTGAGCATCTTCAGTAACAACTTCAACACTCTCGTTTGTAAAATCAGATCCCATTACCTCTTTGTAACCAGAAAAAGAGTAGTTAACAGTAACTTTGTCACTACCATCTTTAATTTTGAATCTGATGTTTTTTAGATTAATAATTAATCTTGCAACATCTTCAATTACACCTCTAATACTATCAAACTCGTGAGTTGTACCCTCGATTTTAATAGCAGTTGGAGCGTATCCAACTGTGCTAGAAAGGATAAGTCTTTTCATTGGATGAGCTAAAGTAATAGCATATCCAGCCTCAAACGGATATATTGAAATATCCGCTGAGTTCCCATCTTTTTTAATCTCAAAATTCTCTGGAATATATGGTGCTGTTCTTATTTTATCCATTCTTAAACTCTTTTTCTATTATTTAGAGTAAAGCTCAACGATGAGTCTCTCTTCGATTGGAACGTTTAGTTCATCTCTTTCTGGTACTCTTGTGAAAATTCCAGAAACTTTATCTTTATCAACATCAACCCATGGAGTCATACCAGTTTGGTTAGTTAATTCTAAAGCTCTTTGAACTTGTACGTTATTTTTCTTGCTTTCTTTGATTTCGATTCTTTGACCTTCTTTTACTACGTATGAAGGGATATCCAATCTTTTACCATCAACAAGAACAAGACCATGAGTTACTAACTGTCTTGCAAATCTTCTTGTACTTGCAAAACCCATTCTGTAAACTACGTTATCTAGTCTTTTTTCAATTAATCTTAAGAAGTTAGCACCTGTGTTACCATCAAGTCTATTTGCTTCTTTAAAGTATTTTCTACATTGCTTTTCAGAAATACCATACATATGTTTAGCTTTTTGCTTCTCTCTTAGTTGGTATCCATACTCACTAATTTTTGTTCTTCTTTGTCCGTGTTGTCCTGGAGCATAAGGTCTTTTATCAAGAGCAGATTTTCCTGCTAATCTTCTTTCACCTTTAAGATTAAGGCTAACACCTAATCTTCTTTCAATTTTTTCTACGGGTCCTCTATATCTAGCCATCGATTATACCCTTCTTCTTTTTGGAGGTCTACAACCATTGTGTGGTAGTGGAGTAACATCTTTGAAGCTTGTAACTCTAATACCTTCAATAGTACCTACAGATTTAACTGCTGTTTCTCTACCAGCACCTGGTCCTTGTACTCTAATAGCAACTTCTTTTAAACCAAAATCTTTTGCTTTTTCAAAACAATCTTCAACTGCTTGTTGAGCTGCATAAGGAGTAGATTTTTTACTACCTTTGAAACCTAAAGCACCAGCTGTTGACCAGCAAAGTACGTTACCCATCTCATCTGTAATTGTAATTGACGTGTTGTTGAAAGATGCTGCTACGTGAACAATACCTTTACCAATCGTCTTTTTGATTCTTTTTTTAGTTCTTACTTGTTTTTTAGCCATTACTTAACCTTACCGCCTACAGTTTTCTTTTTACCTTTTCTAGTTCTTGCATTAGTTTTAGTTTTTTGTCCTCTACACGGAAGTCCTCTTCTGTGTCTTAGACCTCTATAACTACCAAGATCCATAAGGTTCTTAATATCCATAGCAACTTCTCTTCTAAGGTCTCCCTCGATGTTATACTTTCTCAGTTCTTTAGTAATCGTTGCCACTTCATCTTCGGTAAGTTCGTTAACTCTTTTATCCAATGAAATGCCTAGATCGCCGAGAATTTTAACTGAAGTTGTATGACCAATGCCGTAAATATAAGTTAAGGCAAACTCCATTCTCTTCTTTTTTGGTAGGTCAACACCAGCAATACGAGCCATTCTTTATCCTTGTCTTTGTTTATGTTTTGCAGTTTTGCAGATTACTCTGACAATACCTTTTCTCTTAACCACTTTGCAATTGTCACACATTTTCTTAACACTTGCTCTTACTTTCATCTATTGTCCTTTACTGAATAGATCTATTTCCTTTATGTCTATAAAGGGGCGAAATAATATCTAAAATTAGTTTAATTTTTCCTTAAACTGTACTGTTTTATGGGATTTGTTAGTGTTAGTGTTTTTAATCAAATTATGATTTTTAATAATTGAGTTATATATTAAAAGAAGGAAGAGATCTTCAAAAGATCTCTTAAGTTTACTTGTATCTATAAGTAATTCTACCCTTATCAAGACTGTAAGGTGTTAATTCAACTTTCACTTTATCTTTTGGTAAAATTCTAATATAGTGCATTCTCATCTTACCAGCGATGTGACATAGTACTACGTGACCATTATCTAATTCAACTTTAAATGTTGCATTTGGTAGTGCTTCTAAAACAATACCGTCTATTTCAATTACATCATCTTTAGCCATTTTTAAAAATCCCTTTTGGTGTTATACTTTTGATAAAATTTCAGCTTTACCATTGACTACTGCAACAGTATGCTCATAGTGACTTCCATTTAATCCATCACTACTAACAACAGACCATTTGTCATCTAATACTGTTGCATCTCCCTCTTTTTGACAAATCATAGGCTCAATACAAAAAACCATCCCGTTTTTTATTTTTGGACCTTGTTTTGGGTTTCCTTCTACATAATTTAGAATAGAAGGTTCTTCATGAGGCTTTCTTCCAATTCCATGACCACAATAGTTCTTTAGAGGTATGTAGCCCCTAGAGGTAATTTCTTCTTCTAAGATCTGACTTAACTCTTTAAATCTCATTCCAACTTTAATTTTTGAAATTGAACTATAAAGAACTTCTTTAGAAGCTTCCACTAATTTTCTATCTTTTTCTGAAACATCTCCAATTAAATATGTCTTAGCAGCATCTCCATACCAACCATCAACCTCAGTACCAATATCAACACCAATAATATCACCGTTTTCCAAAGGTCTATCATCAGGAATTCCGTGAATTATCACCTCATTGACAGAAGTACAAACAGCTCCTGGAAAACCATATAAACCTTTAAAGGATGGACGTCCGCCATTTGAAACAATAAAATCTTCTGCTGCTTGATTGATTTGATTAGCTGTAGTACCAATTTTAATCATTGGTGAGATGTGTTCGAAGGTCTGGGCAACCAAACGGTTAGCCCTTCTTAGACCTTCGATTTCTGCTTCTTTTCGTAAAGCTATTGACATTTATTTATAAGTAGATCTTAAAGACCTACAGCACTTAATGTTTCGTATTTGCTCATGTAAATTTGAGCTTCAATTTTTCTCATTGTGTCAAGTGCAACTTGAACGATAATAAGAACTGCTGTACCACCAAAATAGAATGGAACACCAACACTTTTTACAAGTACCCAAGGAATTGTCGAAATAAGCCCAAGGTATAGTGCACCTGTAAATGTTAATCTACTTGCAATTTCATTTAAAAACTCAGCAGTATGTGCTCCTGGTCTAACACCTGGAATAAAACCACCTTGTCTTTTTAAGTTCTCTGAAATATCTTTTGAATTAAATACGATTGACGCATAAAAATATGAAAAGAATACAACAAAGAAAAATGTAAGTACGTTGAAAAAATAACCACTAGGATTTAGTAGATCATTAAATGACATTACATACTCATTTGTGCTTGCTTGTAAGATTGTAATTGGGAACATTAAAATAGCACTTGCAAAAATTGGAGGAATAACACCACTTAAGTTAATCTTAATTGGAATATAGTTCATTACTCTTTTGTTTTGATTTTCCATCATAACTTTTCTAGAGTAAGAAACTGGTACTCTTCTTTCTGCCAGTTCTACATAGATAATAACACCAATTGTAATAATGATAACAGCTAATACTAAGATTAATTGTAAGAAATTCATTTCGCCAGTATTTACTAACTCAAATGTTCCACCAATTGCACTTGGAATAGCAGAGACAATACCTGCAAAGATAATTAAACTTGTTCCGTTTCCAATACCTTTTTGAGTAATCTGTTCACCGATCCACATAAGAATCATAGTACCTGTCAACATTGAAATTGCAGAAACTGCAATAAATAAGTCCATGTCAAGCATGATAGCACTTCTACCATCTTTGCCTGTTAGACTTTGTAGTCCCATTGCAACACCAACAGCTTGAACTAAGGTAATACCGATTGTCATATATCTGATAATCTGCATATATTTAGTCATACCATCACGTTCTTTTTTAAGTTTTCCAAGTTCAGGAAATGTTGCAGCAAGAAGCTCCATAATAATTGAAGCTGTAATATAAGGCATAATACCTAAAGAGATAATACTAAGTCTTTCTACTGCATTACCACTAAACATATTAAAAAGCCCAAGAGCATTTGAACTGTTACTGTCAAAAAACTCTTTAATTACCATTGTATCAACACCAGGAGTTGGCACATATGCCAACACCCTGTAAACAAGTAAAAAACCAAATGTGATTAGAATTTTATTTAAGAGATCTTTATTCATTCTGGTTTTACTTTCCTGTTGTAGTAATGTTCTCGTCTTTAATTTTTGAAGCTAAATTTTTAGCTGAGCTACCTATTAATTTAACTTTATTTGCTTTGTCAGAAATTGCACCAGCCTCAACTAAAGCCGCTACTGTAATTTCTTTCATTTCTTTAATTGCAGGGAATTTTTCTACATTTACTGATGTAGGTTTAACAACCCTACTTCTAAAACCTACTTTAGGAAGTCTTTTATGCATTGGTTGTTGTCCACCCTCAAAACCTGGTGCAACATTACCACCAGATCTTGACTTTTGACCACCATGACCTCTAGAAGCAGTCTTACCCATACCACTTCCTTGACCTCTAGCTTTTCTCTTCTTATTTTTTACACTGCCTGCAGCTGGTTGTAAAGTATTAAGCATTCTCTATCCTTAATTTTTTAATAACTCTAGCGCTTTTACAGTCGCTCTTACAACATTAGAAGGATTATTAGATCTTAAAGATTTTGTAAGAATATCTTTAAATCCTGCAAGTTCTAGAACTGGTCTAACAGCTCCACCTGCAATAACCCCTGTACCTTCACTAGCTGGTTTTAATAAAACAACACTAGAGTTAAATTTACCTTGTACATCGTGTGCGATTGTTGTACCTTTTAGGTTTACGTGAATCATGTTTTTGAAAGCATCATCAACAGCTTTTCTTACTGCATCTGGAATTTCTTTGGCTTTACCAACACCGTAACCAACGTTACCTTTTTTGTCACCAATTACAACTAGTGCACTAAATCTAAATCTTCTACCACCTTTTACAACCTTAGTTACTCTTCCGATATTTACTATAACTTCTTCAAAGTCTTCTTTGTTGTAATCTTTTAACACTTTTCTAGACATCTTATACCTTATAGTTTAATCGATTGGTTTCTAAGTTCATCAGCAAAAGCAGCAACTACTCCGTGATATACATAACCATTTCTATCAAAAACAACGTTTTCAATCTTCTTTGCTTTTAAAACCTCTGCAAATTTAACAGCTGCTTGTTTAGCACCTTCTTTATTCGATTTTACACCTTCTTTAGCACCATCAAAAGAAGCTAATGTAACACCATTAACATCATCGATAGCTTGAAGGTATAAAGATCTATTTGATTTGAAAATAGAAACTCTTGGCATTTCAACAGTTCCAGAGATCTTTGCTCTAATTCTTTTTTTTCTTCTTAGTCTAGAACTAACTTTTAATTTCATCTGTTTATTAGTCATATCTTAGTCCCTTACTTCGCAGTTTTACCAGCTTTACGTACGATAACTTCGTCCGTATACTTAACACCTTTACCTTTATAAGGCTCTGGTGGTCTAAAAGATCTGATTTTAGCTGCTACTTGTCCAACAAGTTGCTTATCTACACCTTTTACTAACAATCCTGTAGCTTTCTTATCAACTTCAATAGTGATATCTTCAGGAATATCATAGTTAACAGGGTGAGAAAAACCTAATGCAAGTTCAAGAACTTTACCATTTACAGCTGCTCTATAACCAACACCATTAATTTCTAAACCTTTTTCATACCCTTTTGAAAGACCCTCAACAATATTACTTGCTAATGCTCTATAAGTTCCCCAAAATGCTCTATGCTCTCTAGTGTCAGATTTTAATGTAAATACAATATTATTGTCTTTTACTTCTACATTAACTCTACCGTGAGTTTCTAATTCTCTTTCAACTTTACCTTTGAAAACTAGTTTAGTTCCATCAACTTTTACTTCTACACCATTTGGTACTACAATAGGTGCTTTTCCAATTCTTGACATTCGCTACCTCCCTACCAAACTGTACATAGAACTTCACCGCCCACATTCTGAGCAAATGCATCATCATTACTTAAAACACCTTTTGATGTTGTAATAATAATTGTTCCGTATCCGTTTTTAAATTTTTTAACTTCAGTAGCTGGTTTATAAACCCTTCTACCTGGTTTTGAAACTCTTTTTAACTCAGTAATTACAGAGTTACCATTATCATCATATTTTAAAAATACATTGATAGATTTTTTCGCTGGGTTAGAATCATCAACTTTATATGATTCTACATAACCTTTAGCCTCTAAAACTTTTACAATTGACTCAACAATCTTTGAATATAAAAGATTTGTTGACTCTTTCTTTCTTAAACTTGCATTTCTGATTCTAGTTAGAGAATCAGCAATA
>JAOXRY010000013.1 GCA_025800305.1 Campylobacterales bacterium
ATCTTTATGGCATTTTGGAAGATGAAACAAAGTTTTGGAGCCATTTTTTTTGGTCAGATAACCTAAAAGTTAAAGAATTTTTACAAGATGCTTCTCTAGAAAGCGTGGAATTAGATCTCTTTTTTAAGAGAAAAAAGAAAAGAATACTCATAGAAGAGATCAAGTATGCCGACTGAAAATAAGAGAATAGATGTGAAAATTTTATCAGATTTAGTGTCAATTGGTCATGTTAAAGGGCATAAAAATCTTAATGAGACCCTTAGTTTTTTGATAGATTACTATTCAGCATCTAAAAATTTTGAGGGAGAAGAGCTTACAGTTCGTAATATTTTGCAGGAAGTGACTACTATAAAAAACTTACTCCTTGATGAGTTCGGGGCATAAAATTAGTCATGGATAACGGCAATTTTCACTTTTTATTCCATAAAAGTTCAACATGGAAGGTGTCTAAAGATTTAAATATCGATTATCTCTGGGAGCTATCTGATCGTAAAATTGTTGAAAAAGCTGCGAAACTTGGGATAACTCCTGAAGAGTTAAAGAAGAAAATGGAATCCATATTAGATGATATCGCTTATTTAGGGAAAGAAGAAGACAGGTTAAAAAATCCTCACTTTGGGGCTCATGCAGGAGGATTTTTATCTGATTTGATGCTCGAAAAAGGTAGAAGTCATCCAAGAAACTGGACCAATGAAGAAAGAATTGCAAAGATG
>JAOXRY010000434.1 GCA_025800305.1 Campylobacterales bacterium
TGAAATAGAGAATACTCAAAAAGAGATTATATATACAATGGGTGAGATAGGTGAGACAAGAAGCAAAGAGACAGGCAACCACGTTAAAAGAGTTGCTGAGTATTCTAAGATCTTAGCCTTACACTATGGCTTAGATGAAGAAGAAGCTGAAAAGCTAAAAATGGCCAGTCCAATGCACGACATTGGAAAAGTAGCTATTCCTGATTCTATTCTAAATAAACCAGGAAAACATGATGAACAAGAGTGGAAGATTATGAAAACCCACTCTAATCTTGGCTACGAAATGTTGAAAAAGTCTTCTCAACCAATAATCCAAGCAGCAGCAATTGTAGCAAAAGAGCACCACGAAAAATGGGATGGCTCAGGTTATCCAAAAGGATTAAAAGAAGAAGAGATTCATATCTATGGAAGAATTACAGCTGTTGCTGATGTTTTTGATGCACTAGGTAGCAAAAGGGTTTATAAAGATGCTTGGGAGCTTGATAGGATTTTAAAGCTTTTTGAAGAGGAAAAAGGAAAACATTTTGATCCTAAACTAGTTGAAATATTTTTTGAAAACTTAGATGAGTTTGTAAAGGTGAGAGATCAGTTCCAAGATTAAAATAAAACTGATAGAATTTTCAAAAAATTTAAAGGACTATTATGAGTGTTGAAGAAAAAGTATTAGAAGCAATGACAAAAGAGGCAAAACCACTAAAAGGTGGTGAGGTTGCAGAGCTTATAGGTATTGATTCAAAAGAGGTTACAAAAGCAATTAAAAAGCTAAAAGAAGAGGGAAAGATAGACTCTCCAAAAAGATGTTACTACCAAGCTAAGTAGTTGGAAGTAGTTCAAAAAGAGATCTCACTTGGAGCAAAACCAAGGGGATTTCACCTTATCACAAGAGAGATAGAGCAAAAACTAGATTTAAAGAACCTAACAGGTCTAGCCCATATCCACATTAAACACACAAGTGCTTCCCTAACTCTCAATGAAAATGCAGATCCTACTGTAAGAGATGACTTTGAAAGTTTTATAAACCATATGGTTCCAGAAAGCTTCCCCTACTCTCACGACTATGAAGGTGCTGATGATATGCCAGCACACTTAAAAGGTTCAATCTTTGGATCTTCTATTACAATTCCAGTAACCAATGGACAATTTAATCTAGGAACATGGCAAGGGATCTATCTTGGAGAGCATAGAGACTATGGTGGTAGTAGAAAAATTGTTATTACACTCTTAGGAGAATAAAAAACTTTTAATAGAGTCTTATCTTACTCTTTTAGATCTGCCATTTTGATTATGGATAAAGATTTGTTTATATACCTTTGTCCATTATTACTAACACTATCTTTATAAAAATCTCCAGACAACTGATAAATTGCCCATCCAGAAGAAAACTGATTTAAAAGTTCTTCATTTCCTAAAACAAAATTTCTCGCTTCCTCTTTACTTTTAAAAGCCAAACCACCAGGATATATACCAAAAAATAAAGGTCCTAACTTCACTATGTTTTTCCCTCTTATTAAAGCTTTTTGATAGTTTATATCTCCAATTGTGTAAATTGGTTGATTAATATTTTCCCGTTGAAAAGGCTGTAGTGACTCTTTGACTCCAAACCATATAAATACTCCTAAAGAAATTGTTATTAAAACAACATATTTTATAACCTTCATTGATGACTCTCTTTATGTACTTCTCCCCATTTATAGAGTTGTTTTAAGATAGGATCTAGAGTTTGTCCATATTTGGTTAAAGAGTATTCAACCTTAGGAGGAACAACAGGATAGACTTTTCTATGAACAATTCCATCTGATTCTAGCTCTCTTAATTTTTGAATAAGCATTTTTTGGGTGGCTCTTGGCATAAGTCTTTGAAGTTCACTAAATCTTTTTTTCTCTTTTCTTATGTACCAAAGAATTAAGATCTTCCACTTTCCTGCCAAAACATCCAATGAGGTTTCCACAGGGCATTTGTCAAATTCTAGATTCTCTTCTCTCTTTTTAGCCACTACAAATCCTTTCCCATACACAAAACTATCTTTTTAGATAGTACATTTCTTTTTAGTAAGTTCTTTTCTTTATCTACTATTTTAGCTAAAGTTTTACTAGAAACTGTCAAAGGATCAAAATGAAAGCATTTGTTGTTGAGAAGATTGAAAGTAAAAAGTTCCAATCTGGTGTGAAAGATATTGAAGTTCCTAAAATAGAAAAAGATGAAGTTCTTATTAAGGTCTCTTATTCATCTCTAAATTTTAAAGACGCTCTAAGTTCAATAGGAAATCCAGGAGTTACAAGAGTTTTTCCTCATGTGACAGGGATAGATGTAGCAGGAACTATTAAAGAATCAAATTCTAATGATTTTTCAATAGGCGATTCTGTTTTAGTTACAGGTTATGACATGGGAATGAACACAGATGGTGGACACTGTGAATTTGTAAAAGTTCCAGCTTCTTGGGTGGTTAAAATTCCAACAGGCATTACAGACAAAGAGATTATGACTTTTGGTACAGCTGGTCTAACTGCTGCTCTTTGTGTTAATGAACTACTAAATAATGGTGTAACATCCGGAGAAATATTGGTAACTGGAGCAACAGGTGGTGTTGGCTCAATTGCTATTTCTATTCTTGCTAAATTAGGATTAGATGTTATTGCTATTTCTGGAAAATCTGACAAAGTAGAATTTTTAAAACAGATTGGTGCAAAAGAAGTTATTTTAAGAAATGACTTTAACGAGCAATCTACAAAGCCTATGATGAGTGAAAAATATGATGGTCTTATTGATACTGTTGGTGGTGAGATCTTAGCTAATGCTTTGAAATATATTAAATACGATGGTGTTGCTACATGTTGTGGTCTTACATCTTCCCATGAGCTGAATACAAATGTATTTCCATTTATATTAAGAGGTGTAAGACTAATAGGCATTGATTCTGTTGAGTGTACACTTGAAAAGAAAACAGCGGCTTGGGAAAAAATAGCAACAGATTTTAAAATTGATACATTGGAAGATCTTACAACTGAGATCTCTTTAGATGAAATCAAAGATGCTTATTCTGCTTTACTTGAAGGTAAGGCTGTAGGTAGATACTTAGTGAAGATCTAACTTAAGAAACAAACATCTCATTTAGGACTTTTTTTATCTTTCCTATTTGAGATGGATCTACCTTAGAAACAAACTCTATCATATTTTCTTTTTTTATTGTAC
>JAOXRY010000088.1 GCA_025800305.1 Campylobacterales bacterium
TCAATATTATCATCCATTGAATTAACGTACTTCGCTGGATATGTGTATTCTGTGAAAACTCTATCATCAAACAAAAGCATAAGCTTTAAACTTAAATCACGGGCCTTTGCTTCTATATTTTTCTCTTTTTTTGAAAGAATATGTCTAAGCTGCCATCTTGTTTCAATCTCTTTTTCACCTGTTGAAGGTTGATCAAAGGCAGGATAAAAATCGGTACATTCTATTTTTATAACAGGCACCTGTTTAATTAAACCTGCCTCATCATACTCATCTTCTAAAGCGATTTTAACCCCTTTTTCTCTAAAGTTTTCTTCTAAAACCACTTTAAAACCATCATATAATTTTTCAAACATTATCAAAGAACCCCGATCTATATTTTAATTCATGATCAAACTTCTTAAGCAATATTTCATCAGCCCTATCCGGCAATTGATCAAAGACAGAAGCCGCTTTAGAGTCAATATCTATCATTGGTTCATAAAGCGGATACCGAGGCTTAGATTCTCTAACAAGAATCTTTTTTCTTTTTGAGCTTGTATATGTAAACCCATGATAAGTTGTTTTCCCCGCTTTTATCCCACGTCTAGTTTTTCTGTGACCTAACATTATTGCTGGTAGGGGAAAAGATAGCATTTTCATTCTTCCAGAAAGTTCCTCTTTGTTCTTTGGTCTAAAGATCCCT
>JAOXRY010000123.1 GCA_025800305.1 Campylobacterales bacterium
AATAGAATATGCTAAAGAAAATAATATGGTACAACCAAAAGAGGAGAAACAGTCTAGACATAACCATAGAAAATAGAGTGAGGTTTCAAAAAGTGGGCCAATGAGAAATTTTGACCCACCCTGACATTGAGGTGTCAGATCAACACACGATGGTAAACATTACCACAGCGTGAGTATAACAAATAAAGGGTTAGGCAAGAAAAGGTTGACATAGTACCACCTTTTTTATATAATATCACAAACCAACACACAAGAAAAAGCATGGCAAAACCAATACTTAAATGGATAGGGGGTAAAACCCAACTCCTAGAAGAACTAAAATCTAACTTTCCTGATAAATACAATAATTATATGGAGCCTTTTGTTGGAGGAGGAGCACTATTTTTTAACCTTGAAAAAGAAGGTTCAATAATCAATGATGCTAACAAAGAGCTTATAGAGCTATATGAAACCATAGCAAAAAATCCTATGGAAATCTATGAAAAACTACAATCATATAAAAACAATTTCGATGAATTTATTAGAATTAGAGAGCTAGATAGGGACATAGAGTCCTACAATAAACTCTCTTTAGTGGAAAAAGCATGTAGG
>JAOXRY010000139.1 GCA_025800305.1 Campylobacterales bacterium
TAAGTGTACACAAAAATCAACCAGATGAAGAAGAACCGCCAGAAGGAATAGTTGAATTCACAGGTGCAGATTTAAATAGGGGTTTAAATATTGGTTTAGCAGTAAAATGTTTGGAAGAAAATGAACTTCCTCTTCTAGAAAGTATTCAAGGAAAAAGCCATAAAAGTATACAAAAGTATCAAAGAAGGTCAGAAAGATTAATTGATCAATATAAAACAATATTGGCTAATAAAGCAAAATTCAAAACAAAAAGAGGAAAAACTATGGCTGTTGCAATAAATAAGAATCCACGTAAAGAAACAGAGCAACAAATTGAATATTACAATATTTTGGGACAATACAATAAAAATATTAGTGCTCTCGAACAATATAAGAGAAAACAAGAAGGAAAAGGAATCATTCACTTCAACAACCCACATCAACTAGTTAAAAGACTAAAACGTCTTGCTGGTTCCATCATTGCTGGAAACAATGGAGTAAAACAAGAACTCTCTCAAATAGCTCATCTTCTCCATCAACTCAAAGTCATCACCAAAAAAACATTAAATGATCTTTTAAAAAAATATATATTGTTTAAATAAATAATGGAAAGAGCTATTCACATTTCTTCAATCAAAAGAGAAAAAACTGGTGAAAATAGACCAGATAATTTCATAACAAAGTTTAATCCTTCATTGAAACTCAATCCTGAAAAGAAACATTTTCTGGCTATTGATCGATTGACC
>JAOXRY010000163.1 GCA_025800305.1 Campylobacterales bacterium
CCAATACTCTATTTCATGTTCTTGATAGTATTCAGGTGCAATATCAAAACAATCCTCCTGTGTGATTTCAACAACTTTTCCAACATAAAGACTAGAAAAATCTGTAATAAAAAGCTGGATAGGCTCTGTTGAAGAAACAGCAGAAAAGATCTCTTGAAGTTCATTATCAAAAGGGTGTTTTTTATCTCGTAGTTTTGAAAGAATCTTTCCAAAAGCCACTTTTGCACTATCTGGTTCTTGGGAAGATCTCAGTATTCTTAAATGCTGATCAATTACATCTTTTTGATAGTATGGGTTGTAGATTACTAAGAGGGAGGGCATATATCACCTTTTTATTAATTTTCGTTAATAAACTCATGAGAAACAAAGTTGTATATATTTTTAAAAATCACTAAGTTAATTCCATTTTTATTTTGGCTACTTTCGAATAAGAAACCATCATAATTTAAATGCCAAATATATTCTGCCATAACTTGAGTGGGTACATATTCTAATAACTGTTTATCATCCTCAATTGGTTTTGATATGTCTTGTAAAAATTCCAAAATAAATTTTCTTTGACAGAACATAGAAAGCTCAAAGTTTTCGTCGAATATATTAATTTTTTTATCCATAGATGATTTTCTAAAGTCCAATAACTTTATATTATTAGAAACACTAAATACTCCGATAGCAATCAATGATGTTTTTTCAGCCCTAATTTCTTTAATGGCGGTATTTTTGTCAAGTGCAAAATAACCATAGGAAATGCCAATAGGACTAAATCGATTATTTTTAGCTAATGTGATAGGAACCTTTCCAAGTTCACAAGATGGATTATCCTTTATTAATAGTTTAGTTTTTAGTTTTTTTACTTCCCTCGCACGATAGATAGTGTGCTGTTTTGAATACTCTAATGCTTTAAAAAAACTTTTAAAAGTATCTAATGTTTTTGTAACACTAAAATCTTTATGGTTAAAATATCTTGCTTTATGTTTTACATTTTCACAAAACTTTTCCCACTCACTTAGTTCATAAAAGTTACTACTATCAAAACATTTGCTCATCCAGTGTTGTGTATATCTATCATTGTATATTGATTCATCTTCACCATCTGCTAGTGCACTGTAGTGTAATGGCTCATTTAATATATCTAAAACTTTTTCTGAGTTATTAAATAAATTTGAACAGATATCTTCGAGTGAATAGAGTGGTGCATAAAGACTAATAGGATCACCTTCTTCTTTTGCTATAGAATAAGCCAAGTCAAATGCAGTTTGATCATATTCGTATATATTTTTAACGATACTTTGAAAAAAACTCCTAAGTTCAGCTTGATCAATTTTATATAAGGGAGATTCAGCACCACATTCACATATATAATATTCTTGATTTTTTTCACCATTTTTTTCTATAAATCTTGAGATATTGGGATCAGAAAAACATTCACTACAGTAATATATTGACATTAATTTTTCTCACTTTACTGTTTAATCTTCAACATTGTATAAAATCGCAAAAAATGCTCTTCTGAATAAAAAATATGTGTTTTTTTATTATTCATTTGTATAGGAATTTTATAAATATCCATTTCAATTGATTCAAAAGATTCTGGTATATGTTCTACTGATTGCTCACTAATAAATGTTGAGAACTTATCAAATCCCATTGAAATAGCTTCTTGAATTGCTTGCTTATTTTCAATAAAAAGAGGGTGAAAATCTCCATTTTTAATAATTGAATGGCAGTTAGCACATAAGCACAACGAAGAACCATCAAGCATAAAATCAGAAGACTTTTTTGTGATTTTTTCTGAGAGCCAATCCAAAATCTCAAAATAGTTGGAACCATCTTTTTGTAAAAATGTAAAACCACATATTTGACAGTGTCCTTTATATTGGTTATTCAAAAAGAATCTAACAGATGATTTGTTTATTTTTGTCTTTGTAGAATAAGAACGCTGTGTGGCTTTTTTAGAATTTTGGATGATTTTTTCTAATTCTTTATTAACTTGTTTTTCATACTCATTTATATCTTTAATGATATTCTGATGTAATTCAGTTGATGTTTTTTTCTTTATATCTCGCTTGTGGCTATCTATAGCTTCTGGTAAATTTAGATCTTTATTTTTACTTTTTTCTTCTATTAATTTTTTGATATCTTCTTCTGTCACACCAGCATTTTTGGCATTTTCTATAATGTTTAATGAATAACCGGTCTTGTCTTTTATAATTGCATCTGTTTTTTTATATTCTTCCTCATTTCTTTTTAGATTTTCTCCTAACGATATATGAGAGTGCAAGCTATGATTATCTACAATAAAATCATTAGGTAAGCTTTCTTGTAATATATCTTTTGGTTTAAATAGATTGCCGTTTTCATCTGGTAGCCACTTCTTTTTACCTAAAACTTGCATGAAAGAGGATGGCTCTGTATAAAGTTCTTTATCCTGATTTGGACGATATTTTGCAGTGTAGCAAGGAGAAGGTGTTTTTGCTAGAGTATTCCAAATTAGACAAGCAATATCAGTATTTATACTATTGAGTATAATATCAAGATCTTGTATATCGTAATCCACATTTGTTCCAGTATCTGTCTCTCTTGTTCTTCCAAAACGTGCTTTTATTTTTTCTTTTTTTCGATAATCAAGATTTTTTTCTTCTATAATAAGACGATCTTTAGCTCCGAATTCTTTTAAAAATTTTATAAAGAGACCTAATTCATTTTCATTTAGCTTTTTATAATAAAGTTCTGAAATCTGATTAAATTTTTTTAATGTCACTAAACAAGATAAGCCTGTTATCTTGTATGGTATATCAATAATAATATTTTCTGTAATACTCCAATTGTTCAATGTTTTTATAAATTTTTTATTTTTAAATATATTGCTATAACCTTCTTCTTGATAGCATTTTAAAAATAATCTGATATGTGCTAGGTGGGATTCGTCATTTGGAAAACTATTATTAAAATAGTTTTCTTTGAAGATTTCTTTGGCTTCTTCAAGAAGACCTATCTCTTTAACTCCTATGCGTTCTAAAAGACTTTTAATATTTTGAATTTCTTCACCATTTTCAGTATATATATCTGGGTCTACAAAATAATAATCCTCTTTCTGTTTTGTTAGAAAATAGCATTGCTTATTTGTTATATTTATTTTTCCATCACTTAGTTTTATAAATTTATTAAATTCTTTTAAATGTTGTTCAAAATATCTACCTTCATTTTCAACAATTTCTTCTATTGCTAAAAAAAACTCCCTAAACCAAAGGCTATCCTTTTCAGAAAAAGTTCTTTGAATAGAGGCTTTTTCTAATTTGAACAAACTATGAAAGAGATCTTCTGAAGAAAAAGAACCCTTGAGATTGAGTGACTGATAAAATTTATCTGTTCTATTATTGATTTGTCTAGGGTTTTTTATGGTATTAATATCTGAAAATATTCCTAAATCAATAATCTTTCTAATTGCTGAATTTGCACGATAACAAAGGTTCGCAGGTTGATAACCATTGTTCTCTGTGGGAGTATAGTAATCTTGGTTAAAAGCTTCTACAACTTTTTCAAAGATTGGTTTATAGTTGTGAATTATGTCGTCTTTATTTGGTAGCGTCTCTAAAAAACTGTGGTTCATTAGCTCAAGTTCTTTTACTGTGGATAGTGACTCTACGACAGTATCTGCAATTAAACTAATTAAAGTTTTGTTCTCTTCTAGATCTTTAATACTATCTCTTGCAACTGTTGAAGCAAAAGGTGCGTGTATATGGAATTTTAAATTACTTGTTTCTTTTTCTGCGGGGAAAAAAATAGAAACTTTTCCATCGACAGGTTTTATTTCTTCTTTTTCATCAAGGGCATAAGCAACAGAAACATATAGTTTTTGGGAATTAGGTAAAAACTTCTTAAATCTAAGCCATCTTGATGATTCATCATTTTTTTTGATTAAGACCTTATTGTTATCTAGCTCTATTCTTTCGATAGAATTTTTTGTGCCGTTAAGAGTAAATGTTATCGTTTGAATATTATTGAGAAATAAAAGGGTTATATCTTTGAGTTCCTCTAATCCTTGTTTTACTTCTCTGTAGGCTTTTTCTTGAGGTTTTTCAGGATTATTAAAAGGGAATTTAAAAACTGTTTCATTCTCTGCTCTTTGAATTTGCTCTATGATAGTTGGAACAACTAGATCATTGATTTCAAAAGCAAAATTGCCAGAGTGAATTTGAGGAGAGTTCGTATAAGAAAAAACGGCTTTAAAGCCAACTCCAAATTTTCCTATTTGATTAACATCATCTTTTTTTGAACTATTAGCAATGCTAGTGATACTATAAACATCCTCCTCATTAAATAGCTTTAAGCCATTGTGATGGCATTGTAGTTGGTTTTTTTCTAAAATAAATTCAACTTTTGTAGCATTCGCATCTTCTGCATTTTGTAAAAGCTCATAAATAAAATGAGCATTATCGGGATATAGTTCAGTTAGCAGATTTTTTATTGCTTCATCAACTTCATTTTCTCTATGTACATCTACAAGTTTTTTTCTTTTATTATAGATTTCTTCAAAAGTCATATCTATTCTCCCATCTCTAAAATCCCCAAGATCTCAAAACTCCCCTTTATCTCTCTTAGGCTTTCCAGCTCTTCAATTTTCTCCTCTCTTGCTGTTTCAAGGTTTTGAATTTCTGCTGTTCTCATTTTTTGTATGTCATCTTGAGAAACTTCTTCTTTTAGCTTAGTTGTTTTGTTTATCTTTTTCTGATAGTAGTTTTTTATTGAGTCTATTTTTATGTCTATGAGTCTATTGTGAGCTATAGATTCTTTTTGCTTTAACTCTTCTACAATTGAGATAACAGATTTTTCAAGATTAAGTTGTAGTTTTTCACTGTCTAATTCTATGTGAGAGTTTTTTTCTGAACACCCCTCTATAAAGTCAAAATAGTCTTTTGTCTCTATATGTTCAAGATTGTTGTCAAAGATGGCTATATGAAGGTGGGATCTATTTTTTAATAGTTTTATATCAGATCTAAAAATAGCAGCATAATTATTATTATAGCTTGGATGTTTCAAGGATAATATAGGTTTTAGGATCTGTTTATCTTTTGTAATCATCAACACTATAGGGTGGTTTAAAAAGATATATATTTCATTAAAATCGCTGTTAGTATTAGTTGTAAAACTAATTTTTAGCTCTTTTTGTCTATGAAATGATTGGAGAACTTTTCGTTCTTCCATATATTTTTCTGGACTTACTCTTTTGTCACTCATTTTTGATTTAAGAGAGGAGAATAGTTCTTTTATTGGTTCTTGGCTTAATTTAATATTTCCGTCTTTTAGCTCTTGATATTTTATGTTGTTTTCATCAAGAAATCTTTTTACTATATCTCTTGATAGCTTCTGTAGATGAGTAATTTTATTATTGTTTAGAACTATCTCTTTTTTGTTTTCAAGATTGTATTCTTCACTTATGAGTTTTTCTACTTCTTTAGTTTGATGAGAGATCTCTTTTTCTTTTCTTTTAATTGCTAACTCTTCAATATGGAGCTTCTTTTCTAGTTCTTCATCTGAGAGTTTGATAAGTTCACCAATATTAAGTTTCTCTTCTAGATCTCCTAAAATAGGCTCTAATTCTCCAACTGACTCTTCAAAAATATTCAGTTTGTTGTAGAGCTTATTGAATATTCTATCTTCAATTGAACCAGTTATGCATAAATTAAAAATAAGTAGTTTATCTGCCTTTTGACCTATTCTGTCTATTCTTCCTATTCGTTGTTCCACTCTCATTGGATTCCAAGGAAGATCATAATTCACAACGACATTACAAAACTGCATATCTAAGCCCTCTGAACCAACTTCGCTAGTTAGAAGAATGTCAAACTCTTTTTTCTTAAATCTTTTGATGGTGTAGTATCGTTCTTCAACAGTCATATCACCATAAATTTTTCCAACTGTATAATTTTGTTCTAATAGTTTTTCTTCAAGGTGATCTATTGTTCTTTTGAAAAAAGAGAAAACTATAACTTGCTGAATATTTTGTTTTTTAATATCTTGTAATATCTCTAGAAACTTTTTGAATTTTGAATCGGTTTCGCCAATTTTCTTACCATTGGATATTACTATGTCCAATAGGCTTAATGCTTCTTCTTGAACTTCAACTTCACTAACTCCAAACTCATCTTCTAAAATATCGATATCTTTGATAAATATTTTTCCCTTTTTTCGCATCTCTATAAAGCTTTTGAGTGATGCTATCATTGAAGATGAAGCCATTCTTTCTGGCATAATTGTAATAAATCCTTTAGGTACTGTAGGATAGATATAAAAAACAAATTCAATTACACTTTGATAATACTCCTGTTCAATTAATTCAATATCTACAATAGGAGAATGAGCAGTTCTAGGGATTATTTTTCCCACATCCTTTTTTTTAGTTCTATTAATAATAAAACTAAGCTTGTCAATTTTCAAAAGTTCGTCGATGAAAAAAACTTTATCTTCATAGGTGATCTGTTGAAGATCTTTGATTTTGTCAGCAATAGCAAAAAGTTCAAAGTTTGAGATAAAAAAGTTTTTTGTATATTCTTTTATTTCCTCTAGTGAAGAGTTATTTCTAAACATAGTTATAGCTCTGTGGATATATGGATTAGGCTTTATCATCTCTTTGAAATAATCATAACCTTTAAAATAGTCATTATCTAGAAGTGTCAAAATATTAAAAAGATCTTTTAGTTCATTTTGAACAGGTGTTGCAGAGAGAAAAATAATGTTTTCTGCAATTGATGAGATGAGCTGAGCACTATCAAATGTTGATGTTCCCATGTTTCTCATTGTGTGAGCCTCATCCATTATAAGAAAATCTACTTCTAAAATTGATTCTTGTAGCTTTGCCATTACTCTTTCGTCTCGTAGAGTATGGTAGGATATTATGATTTTTTCATTGAACGACTTTGTATTATAGTAAGTGTCATAATCATCTATAAAATTAATAAATTCTCTTACCTTTTTAATTGAAAAAAACTCATCAAATCTTATTTCTAGTTCATCTTTCCACTTATATGTTAAAGAAGATGGAACAACGATAATTGAGATATTTAGATCTTCTCTTCTATCAGTTTCTTTATATATCATTCCTGCTTCTATTGTTTTTCCAAGTCCAACTTCATCTGCAATTAATACTCTGTTTTTTTCAGAGTTTAGAAACTTGATAAGTGGTTTATACTGGTGAGGTTCAGGGGTAAGTCTATTACTATTAAGAGAATATATTATATCACTTAGAGGTCTTCTGATAATACTGTAAAAAATATTTTCTTTAAGTTGTTGAAGAGTTATAGTATCTGTTAATGTATTAGCAAACTCAAGATCTGTAATTGGCACAGTCTTGAAATCTCCATCTAATAAAACCTCGCAATACCCATCATTCTCACTAAGAACGACGGTATTTTGATTAGTTGGTTTATATGTCGCTTTTTTATTCAATATTTTTCCTTACCCACACCAACTAATTTATTATTTACAACAAAAAAAATTATATCTTATTATTTTTAATATTATAATTTACTCACAGTCAATAAACTTTTCATCATCTAGTCCTTCATAGCCATAGTTTTCCAATAAACTTTTTATATGTGATTTTGAAAATTCATTATTATATCTATGCTTATAAGCTGATTCTAAAAGTTCGACAGTATCATCACCAAGCATTTTGTATGCAAAAGATTTATTCACTCCCGATTCAATGAAAAACCTTTGTTCATTTGCAAAAGCATTAATTTCTGTATTCAATCTAACCATATATTTTTTTTCTTGTAAGGTTTCTTGCTTTTTTAAATAAAAGTCTAAATAGTGAGTTAGTTCATGAACAATTGTTGCTGAAAGAAAAGCTATAGAAGAATCTTTGGCAACAACAATTTTTCCGCTACAGTCATCACATATAGAAAATCTTCCATGGGCATCTATATCATATCTACTGTCGTAGAATGTAATTGCATTATTCGCTTTTAAAACATTAAATGCCCCTTGGAGTTCTTTCCCTATAGGAGTTCGTGTAACTTCATTGTATAGAACTTGGAGCAATCTTTTTTCATCATTGTAAAGAGCATCATTAATGAACTCATGTTTCCTATCTTTTGGTATTACAAAAAGATGAGGGGTTTTATAGTCTATTAGTGGTTTTTTAGATGAAAAATCAACTTGTGGAATATCACTAACCTTTACAACTGTTTGGTGTTCTGGCTTATAAGATTTTGAAACTCTTGTGATGTGGGTATTGTTTGTTTGAGATCTAGATACACTAGAAATATTCATTTTGTCTCCTCTGTAAAGATCCAAAACTGCTTTTGACTAGCCACTGCATTTAGCTTTATAACAGCAACAGCTCTTCTATTTCGCTCTTTGTATTCACTGTCAAGGGTTGTCTCTTCTTCATCTTTTGAAAGATACCAGTCTGAATAAGGCTGAATTGTAGAGTTCTCTGATGATAAATAGTCTGAAAAGAAAAGTTTCACATCTTTTTGGGTGGAGCTGTCTGGATTAGCACTATTGTTATTGCTAGAGTCACCACCTCCACTAGATGAATCACCACTATTACATCCAAAGATAAATAAGGCAATAAATGTTGTTAGTAGTAATTGTTTCATTTTTCTAAGAACAACCAAAACTGTTTTTGATCTGCAATAGCATTTAGTTTTACAACAGATACAAGTCTCCATCCCTCAGCATACATATCTTTTAATGATGTTTTACCTGTATCCGAACCTAAATACCAATATGTATATGGTTGTATCTCTGATGTTTCACTTGATAGTGAATTGGCAAACATTACCTTAACCTCTGTCGCAAAGGTTGTTGTTATTGCAAATAGTAGTGTGATTAGTATTTTTTTCATTTTTCATTCTCTCTTTTTAATGGTGTTTCTAATGCATTTATCGCATCTTTATAGTCTTGAGTGGTTAATGTGTAGCTTCTAACTTCTTGAGTGTTTTGACTTTTTGGAAAGAGTGGCTTTGACTCTTGGT
>JAOXRY010000186.1 GCA_025800305.1 Campylobacterales bacterium
CATCTTAGAGTGATTCCAAATAGATTGAGTATGTTTATACTCCTCTTTTGTTCCAACTTCTTCAATGTAGTTAATCTCTTCGATTCTTGGAGATTTAGCAAGTTCTGCTTTTAGAGCTTCTTTATCAGAGATCTCAGTAGAAGCGATCATCATCATCGCACCTTCATCTCTTAAGATCTTAGTAATCTCTCTTGTATCGATTTTAGTAATTCCTAAAATTCCTTTGAATTTTAAAAAGTCATCTAACGAATCTTCAGATCTAAAGTTTGATGGAGTCTCTTGGTAATCTCTAACAATCACACCTTTACAGTAAACTCCCCTGCTCTCTTTATCAGCTTCATTTACTCCAACAATTCCAATCTCTGGAGCTGTAAAAGTGATAAACTGTCCAGCATAACTTGGATCTGTAATAATTTCTTGGTAACCTGTCATCGATGTATTAAATACAATCTCACCAACACTTGTACCTTCTGCTCCAAAACCTTCAGCTTCTGTGTAAAATCCGTTTTCTAAATAGATATAAACTTTTGCCATAAACTACATCCCCAACCTATTCATCTCTTCTTCATAGAATTTCTCAGTTAAGATCTCGTACTCTTCTGTACCTTTTTTGATATCTCTTTTGTAAGAAGCTATTTTTTCTCTTACTTTGCTATCGACTTGGTCTTGGAATTTTCCAAAATCAAAAATTGCTTTTACGATAATATTTTTAACTCTTGTATCACTGACATTGTAGGTCACGAGATTTTTCTTTAAATACTCATTTAAAATATCGTGGGAAATACTGCTGTATCTTTCATCTTTATCAAGATTAAATCCATCTTCATCACAGATCTTTCTTTTTATCATCCAGAATAGTTGTCTTCTATCAACTCTTTGAAACTCTATCTCATCTTGATAATCTTCCATAAGACCATCAGCTTCAACATCGATATCTTTTTCCCATTTAATATCATCTAATAGATGTTCCTCTGCAATTGTTACTAAAGGATCCATCCCCTCTTTAAACTTTACGACACCACTATTTAACATTTCTCTAGCGATTCTATCTGCTACAAATCTAGCTTGATTCTCTTTTATTCTCATGGTAAAGTCCTAATAATCATATATTTTAATATCTGTAAAACTAGGTATTATAGCAAAGGATAATTAAAGACTTTTTTCATATGATACGGACAATGAAACAGATACTTTTTACAATACTTTTAATTTCAATTTTTGCT
>JAOXRY010000199.1 GCA_025800305.1 Campylobacterales bacterium
ATATGACAACGTAGATGGTTTAAGCGCAGCTCCTGATTATGAACAAGCTAAAGAGTTTATCGCTAAATCTGTTCAAGACTTTATGGATGGTACAATTGATGAAGTTGTACTTGTATATAACGGTTATAAAAATATGATTTCGCAAGAGTTAAAACAAATTAGACTATTGCCAATTGATACTATCGAAAATGACAGCTGTGATTATTCATCTCAGATGGAATTTGAACCAGAAAATGATAGCAGTATTTTAGATGCTATGCTACAAAAATATGTAGAATATAATCTATACTTTGCACTTATTAACTCACTAGCAGGTGAGCATAGTGCAAGAATGCAGGCTATGGATAGTGCAACGAAAAATGCAAGTGAGTTAGTAGATGATCTAAATCTACAATATAATAAAGCAAGACAAGAAGCTATTACTACTGAACTATCTGAGATAGTTAGTGGTGCAGAAGCTATGAAATAAAAGAAGGGAAAGTATGTCAGCAAACATTGGTAAAGTAATACAAATTACAGGTCCAGTTGTAGATGTTGAGTTTGATGGTTATTTACCAGAAATCAACGAAGCACTAGAGATCGCAACAGAAATTGACGGCGTAAAAGGTACGTTAGTTTGTGAAGTTGGTATCCACATGGGTGATAATAGAGTAAGATCTATCGCTATGGATTCAACTGATGGAGTAAGAAGAGGAGTAGACGTTACAGCAACAGGTAACCCTATTACAGTTCCAGTAGGTGAAGAAGTTCTTGGAAGAATTTTAGATGTTACAGGTAGAGCAATTGATGGTGGTTCAGAAGTGGAAGCGAAAGCTAAACTTCCTATCCATAGAGATCCTCCTGCATTTGAAGATCAAGATACAAAAACTGAGATGTTCTCTACAGGTATTAAAGTTGTTGACCTTTTAGCTCCATACCCTAAAGGTGGTAAAGTTGGACTATTCGGTGGTGCTGGAGTTGGTAAAACAGTTATTATTATGGAACTTATCCACAACGTCGCATATAAATATAGTGGTTATTCAGTATTTGCTGGTGTTGGTGAAAGAACGAGAGAAGGAAATGACCTTTATTTCGAAATGAAAGAGGGTGGAGTTCTTGACAAAGTTGCACTGTGCTACGGTCAGATGAACGAGCCTCCTGGTGCAAGAAATAGAATTGCACTAACTGGTCTTACAATGGCTGAGTATTTCAGAGATGAGATGGGTCTTGATGTTCTTATGTTCGTTGACAACATCTTTAGATACGCTCAATCAGGTGCTGAGATGTCTGCACTTCTTGGAAGAATCCCTTCAGCAGTTGGTTACCAACCAACACTAGCTAGAGAGATGGGTGTTCTACAAGAAAGAATTACATCAACTAAAAAAGGTTCTATTACTTCTGTACAAGCTGTTTATGTACCTGCCGATGACTTAACTGACCCAGCTCCTGCGTCTGTTTTCTCTCACCTTGATGCAACAACAGTTCTTAACAGAAGAATTGCTGAAAAAGGTATCTATCCAGCAGTTGATCCACTAGATTCAACTTCTAGACTATTAGATCCACAAATTATTGGAGAAGAGCACTACGGTATTGCTAGAGGTGTTCAGCAAACTCTTCAAAAGTATAAAGATCTTCAAGATATCATCGCGATTCTTGGTATGGATGAGCTTAGTGAAGAAGATAAACTTGTTGTTGATAGAGCAAGAAAAATTGAGAGAATGTTGTCTCAACCTTTCTTCGTAGCAGAAGTTTTCACAGGAAGCCCAGGTAAATACGTAGAACTAGCTGATACTCTTAAATCATTTAAAGAAATCCTAGAAGGTAAGCATGATGATTTACCAGAAATGGCATTCTATATGGTTGGTGGTATTGAAGAGGTACTTGAAAAGGCTAAAAGTCTTTCAGCGTAAGGCGGTTTAAATTATGGAAAAATTAAACATTGAAATTGTTACACCTGAGGGAGTTATCTTCTCAGGTGCAGTAGAACAAGTAACACTACCAGGTGCAGAGGGAGAGTTTGGTGTTCTTCCTGGTCACTCATCTGTTGTTTCTTTACTAACTGCTGGAATTATTGATATTCATAAAGAAGATGGCAAAGTAGAAAATGTTGCTATTGATTCTGGATATGCAGAAGTTTCATCAACTGGAGTAACAATCCTTGCAGAAGGTGCTGTTGCTGTTGTCGGTAAAGATGGTAGTGAAATTGCACAAGCAATTGATGCTGCAAAAACTCTTTTAAGAGGTGCAGACTCATCAAGTGTTTCAATGGCTTCTTTAGAAGCTAAAATCGAATCAGCAGCTAAAGCTTACATATAAACGTAAGAAAGAATGGTTGATTTTTTCTTAAACAGCAGTTTAGTAACTCAACTTGTTGGGTTGCTGCTGTTTTTTTTCTTATTCTTTTCCCTTTTTATTTGGATGTCAAGAACAATTACAATTTTTGGGTGGATAAAATCTGAACAAGAATCTTTAGATTCTTTAATAATTTCTTCCAGCAATCTTCCTTCAGGAGATTCTTTTATATCTCAATGTGGTTTTGGTGGGAAAAAAGATAAAAAACTTTTAGATCCTTGTTATCTAAAAGCAGAAAGAGAAAGTACAAAAGGTTTAACTTCACTTTCAATTATTGCAACAACATCGCCTTTTATTGGATTGTTTGGTACAGTAGTTGGAATTTTAGAAGCTTTTTCTACTTTTTCTGACGGCGTAAGCCTCTCTACAATTGCACCTGCTATTAGTGAAGCGCTTATTGCAACGGCTATGGGGATTTTAGTTGCAATTCCAGCATATAGTGGTAACTTAATGCTAAAAAGAAAAGCATATGAAGTTTGTTCACTTATTAAAAGTCAAATGGAACTAATAGGACAAGAAGAATCAAAATCAAAAAAAGATAATGTTTAACTTTAACGAAGAACCAACATTAAACATCACACCTTTAGTTGATGTTATGCTAGTTCTTATCGCAATTTTAATGTTAACTACTCCTGTTATTATATATGAAGAGAAAATCTCTTTGCCAAAAGGAAGTAAAAAGACAGCTAATAAAAGTACAAAAGCTATTGAGGTAAGAGTTACAAAAAACAAAGAGATTTTTATAAAATCTCAAAAATATACTTTTTTAGAATTTCCTGATAGTTTTAAAGTCTATAGTAGTGAATTTTCTAAAGATACAAAAGTGATAATTAGAGCAGATGAAAAGCTTTTGTATAGAGATATAATGTATATTTTAAAAAGTATAAAAGACTCACAATTTACAAAAATCTCTCTTTTGACAAATGGTTAATTTACTCTCATTTATTGGTTCGTTTTTTTTAACGATTCTTCTTTATTTTATATTATTCCAGTCTATAGAACGAGATCTTATTGTAGATCTAAATATTGAAGAGAGTATTGAAATTAATTTTGAAGATATTGCTACTCAAATTGAAAAACATATTGTCTCTAAAAATACTCAAGAAGAAATTCCTGTTGGAGATGAATTGTCAGATCTTTTTGAAGATAGTGAGTATAAGCCAGTAGAGAAAAAAATTCAAAGATATGATATTAATAAAATAACAAAAGTAGACAACACAAAATCAACTTCTTTTAATGAACTTTTTAAAGATGAAAAAAAAGAAGATAGTGTAGAAAATAATAAGTTTTCGATTAAAAAGCAGTATTATCAACCTAATCAAAAGATAACTGATGATAAAAATAAAAAGTATCTTTTAATAATTCATAAAGAACTATCCAAGATCTGGAAAACAAAACCAGAAGATGGAGGTAAGAAAGCAAAGATACTCTTTAATATTACAAATACAGGAAATTTTACATATAGAGTTGTACAAGTTTTAGGAGATCAAGATTTTAAAAATAGACTTATTGCATCTTTGGAAGATCTAAAGTTAAGGGGTTTTGAACCTCCAAATGAGTATATTACGGTTACTGTAAATTTTATAGCTAAGGAATAAAGTGACAAGAATTCTGTTGTTTTTTATATTTATTACTGGATTAGTAGCTAATGATCCAACTATAGATGTCGTTAAAAAAGTCTCAAATACTTACAAAATTAAGGTATTATCAAATACAAAAGAGAAAGATTTACAAAGACTAGATAGAAAAATAAAGTATATGCTAAAAGCGGATCTAAAATTAACAGGAGTATTTAGAATTTTAGATGACAATAGCAAGGTTAAACCAGATTTTATTTTTAGGTTTCAAGTAAATAATGAAGAAAAAAATTATCAGCTGTATACACAAGTTAGAGATAGTAGAAAAAATGTTGTTTTTAATAAATCTTATGAGATTTCTAAAAAAGATAGATATCCTTTTTTAGCCCATAGGTTCACTGTTGACTTTGGAAAACTAGTTGGTGTTAATGATTTAGATTGGCTTAGTAGATTTGTTATTTTTTCACAGTTGGTTCGTTCTGGAGAGACAGAGATCTTAATCAGTGATTATAGTCTTACTTTTAAAAAAAGAATTATAAAAGGCGGAATAAATACTTTTCCAAAATGGGCAAACAAAGAACAAACAGAGTTTTTTTACACCAGTTATGATAAAGGAAATCAACCTACTCTTTATAAAGCTTCTCTTCTTACAGGAAAACAAGAAAAAATCACTTCTTCTGAGGGAATGTTAGTTTGTAGTGATGTTTCTAAAGTTTCTGATAAAATTTTGCTTACTATGGGTGAAGATGGTCAGCCTGATATTTATGAGTTAGATCTAAAAACAAAAAGAAAAACTAGACTTACATGGTTTAATGGGATTGATGTTAATGGAAACTATGTAGAAGATGACCAGTCTTTTGTTTTTGTTTCTGATAGATATGGGAACCCTGATGTTTTTAAATCAAAAATAGGTTCAAGAAGTGTTGAACAGCTAGTATTTAAAGGGAAAAATAACAACTATGTAGACTCTTTTAATGACTATGCGGTTTTTGTAAGTAGAGATACAGAAAGTCAATTTGGAAGAAATACTTTTAATATATACCTTATCTCTGTAAAAACAGAATATATTAGACAGTTAACATCAAATGGTCAAAATTTCTTTCCCAGATTTTCCAGTGATGGAAAAACAATTCTTTATACAAAAACTTACAAAAATGAGAGTGCAATTGGTTTGATTAGGTTAAATCAGAATAAAAGTTACCTTTTTCCATTTAAAGATGGAAAGATACAGTCTATTGATTGGTAAGGTTTATTTAAATCTATTTCGATATGATTCACAAAATATTTAATTGAAAAAGGACTATTAATGAGAAAAAGTATTATTTCAGCAGTATGTTGTATAGCAATATTTACAGGTTGTGGTGAAGGTCCAAATCCTGATATGAAATCTCAAGACTTAAGAGAGACTACGAAAAAAGAGAAACCTGAAGCAAAAAAAGTAGATAAAAAACTTGATACTGCCATCCCTGTAGAAAAAATTCCATACGAATCAGAAATGGTTTCTGGGAAAGATGGAAAAGTTTATAACAAAACTGTTGTACCTGTAAATGGTAAAAATGTAGATTATGAACTACCAATTGTTTATTTTGATTTTGATAAGTTTGAAGTTACTCCTTCAATGATGAGTGACTTGGAAGTTTTTGCACAAAAACTTAAAGATGACAATTTAATGGATAGAACAATAGCTATTGGTGGACATTGTGATGAGTGGGGTGCTGATGAGTATAACATTGCTCTTGGACTTAAAAGAGCAAAGGCAACAGAAGAAGCATTAAAAAGTCTTGGTGTAACTACAAAAACTACACTGACAAGTTATGGTGAAAGTAAGCCTGTTTGTATGGCACACAATAAAAAATGCTGGACACTTAATAGAAGGGCTGAAATTAAAATTCTTCCTTAATGAAATATCTTCATTTATTACTCCTTCTTCCTCTATACCTTTTAGCAGAACCTTCGGTTTTTGATACAAAAGGTATAGAGAATAAAAAAGTCTACGGTTTTAGTGAGACTGAACAATATATCTACGACAATAAAAAAGAACTTGATAGATTAAGAAATAGAGTTCATACCAATGAAAACAAAATCAATTCTTACCAATCGTCTCAAGAAGGTTTTCGAGACTTAGTTCGTGGTAACAGTAGAAAAATCCAAGTATCTTCAAGACAATTGACAGAGATTTTAGAAAGATTAAATAAGATAGATCTAACAATCAAAACTATAGAGACACAAGTTGCTGACATTGGGCTAAGTGTTGAGATTTTGAAAAAAGAGAAAATTAAACAAGAACAATTTAACAAGACTGTACAAGAAAATGATATTCAATTTGAAACACAAATCCAAGAAATTTTAAAAAAACTAGATGAGATAAAGAAAACAAGAGTTCTAAAAGAAGAATTTAAAAAAGTAGTCAAAAAGCTTTTAGCTGAAATAGAAGCAAATAAAAAAGAGAATAGTAGCTTAACAAATCAATTAAAATATAGTAATCCAGCTCTTTATTTTGGAAAAGAGAAGCCTTCAAAGGTTTTAAGTGAAGCTATCAAGTATTTTAAAAAGAAAAACTATGATGAAACAAGAGTAAGACTTTTTTACCTATTAGAACATACAAAATACCAAAGAGCAAGAGTTTTATATAACATAGGTGAATTAGAGTATAAACAAGGAAACTATAAAGAAGCTGCTAAAAACTTTAAAGCTAGTGGGG
>JAOXRY010000225.1 GCA_025800305.1 Campylobacterales bacterium
CTTAACTTTTCTTATAAACATAAAAGATCTCACTGTATTACTCTTTTCAACGTAATCCAAGATGATCTTGAAAAAATGTCAAAGATATTTCAACTTGCAGGAATGCATAAAATCATCTTCAAAAAAATTGTAAATGCATCTTGCACAAACTGTTTAGGAACTCAAAAAGATCTTTAAAGATCTTACAACAACTCTTAAAGAAACTAACAATATCTTCAAAGATCTTGCAGAGATCAACAAGGATCTTCTGAAGATCAACAAGTATAATAAAAGTTGCCTGAAAGATCCTTCACAATCTTGCTAAGTTCCACAAAAATCATGCAAAATTATTGAAAATATTTCAATGATCTTTAATGTTCTTCTTAAATTCCACAAGAATACTAAACTATCTTTGAAGATCCCTTCAGTATACTTCAAAATGCATCTTCTTAACTACAACAACAACCCTTATGGCTACAAGATCCTTGAAGATTTCTACAAGGTCTCTTAAGATTTTCTAAAATTGCACAATAATCCTTTAAAATCCTTGGAGCATACTTGATGATCCATGTAAGAATTAGGAAAAATGCTTGACGATGTTTGAAGATTTTTAAACATTCTCTTCACAATTCACATAAGCTCCTCATAAAGATCTTTAAAGAACCTCATAAATATCTTTGAATATCTTAACTATATCTTCAAAACATTTAAAAAAGGGAAAAATACCTACTGCCAAATTGATTCTATCGCGCTCTGCATTTTCCAAACTTATGAGGGATAAAAGATTTTCTTTTCTGTCAATCAATTTAGAGGGGGACGAAATTATGCAAATAACTAAAATTACATTCTGACAAACTACTTAAGCTTTTTACAATCCCAACAAGACAGGTAGAGAAACCTTTAAACAGACACTACATAAAATGAAGAACCTCACCTTGTTGCCTTAACCTACCGATTTCTGTGGATAGCAAACATGCTTGAAACGTAACAATTAAGAAAAACAAGTCAAAAGACCTACAAATGGTTTTCAGATTAAAGCAGACACACTAAGTAAATAATTTCGGATTCTACTCCTATTTTCCATTTTTTCCAATTCTTTTTCTCATGTAAATGTCAGTTTTTTTCATAAGATTTTGTTTGCTTATTTATAAGGTTTATTCACACTAAAAGTTATCAAGACTGTCGATTGTATTTCTCTTCAAGGCGAAGCTGAAATTCAAATTTTCATCTAGATTTCAGATGCAGATCC